>NZ_DAMALV010000005.1:73421-121772 GCF_032069585.1 Moraxella sp. CTOTU48268 | reverse complement strand
CGCTAGGAGCATAGTATGTCAGAATCGAATAACCTTTCTAACTTTAAAAACATAACAGTCGCAGGCAGTGGTGTTTTGGGCTATCAAATCGCCGTACAAGCGGCGTTTCATGGCTTTAAAGTCGTTGTGTATGATATCAATGACGAGGTGCTCAATAAAGCCAAAACCAAATTTGCCGATATCGCCAAACGTCATCAGGATGATTTGGGCGAGACAAGCGAACAAGCCAAACAGGCAGAGCAAAACTTGCGTTATAGCTCAGACTTAAGCGCCGCCTTAAAAGACGCAGACTTGTTGATTGAAGCGGTGCCCGAAGATGTCGCCATCAAAAAAGATTTTTATCAAAAAGCCTCAGCCGCCGCCCCCAAGAAAACCGTATTTGTCAGTAACTCATCTACCATGTTGCCCAGTGATTTGGTCAAATTTACCGACCGTCCTGCTAAGTTTTTGATGATGCATTTTGCCAATGAGATTTGGAAACGCAATCTTGCCGAAATTATGTCGCATGCTGATACTGACCCTAATGTATTTGATGCGGTGACCGCGTTTGCCAAACAAATCGGCATGGTGCCTATTATCGTCAACAAAGAAACCTCGGGCTATGTACTAAATTCACTACTCAATCCTTGGTTAAATGCAGGGATGCAGCTGTATATCCAAGGCATTGCTAACATTCAAACCATCGACAAAACTTGGATGCTTGGCACAGGCTCGCCGATGGGACCATTTGCTTTTTATGATATGCTTGGGCTGACTACCCCTTACAATATTTACAAACTTGCTGTGGCTAAGGGCAAACAACAAGACCAAGCGGTCGTTGATATGCTTAAAAAAGAGTATATCGAGCAACATAAACTGGGCGTACCAACGGGTGAAGGGTTTTATCAATACCCCAATCCCGCCTTTAAAAATCCTGATTTTTTAAAACCACCCAAAGCGGATTTATCCAAAGTACCCTATAAAAATATTACCGTGGCAGGCAGTGGCGTATTGGGCAACCAAATTGCGGTGCAATGTGCGTTTCATGGGTTTAACGTGACTATTTATGACATTAACGATGACGCGATTGCTAAGGCGAAAGCCCGCTTTACCGACCTTGCCAGTCAGCATCAGCATGACCTAGGTGAAACCGATACACAAGTGGCAGCAGCTAGCAAAAATTTAGCTTACACCACGGACTTGCATGAGGCGTTAAAAGATGCAGACCTATTGATTGAAGCGGTGCCAGAAAGCTTAGACATCAAAAAAGATTTTTATCAAAAAGCCTCAGCCGCCGCCCCTGCCAAAACCGTGTTTGCCAGTAACTCATCAACGCTATTGCCAAGCGTGTTATCGACCTTCACTAACCGTCCAGAAAAATTCTTGATGCTGCACTTTGCCAATCATATCCATATCCGTAATACGGTGGAGTTGATGGCGGCAGCAAGCTGTGACCCACAAGTCTATGCTGACGTCATCGAATTTGCCAAAGCCATTGCTATGTTACCGATAGCGGTGAAAAAAGAACAATCGGGCTATGTGCTTGATAGCTTATTGATTCCGTTATTGGTAGCGGGGTTAAAACTGTGGGCAAACGGGGTTGCCGATGCCGCAACCATTGATAAAACGTGGATGATAGCCACGGGTTCACCCTTTGGACCGATGGCGATTTTGGATAAAAATGGCATGAGAACCAACTACAACATCTTTAATGAACTGGCAAAAACGAACCCCTCCTTAAAGCAGCCCGCTGAAAAGCTCAAAGCAGAACTGGTCGATACCAACAAACTGGGTGAAGCCACGGGTGAGGGGTTCTATCAATATCCTAACCCAGCTTATTTAGCGAAAGATTTTTTAAGCTTATCTGACCAAACTGAGTTTGGTAGAGGAGAATAAACAAGGGTTAATTTGCTAACTTGATGTATCTACTGTTGCCACTACCGACATGCCTGGCATCAATTCATTCAGACGACTTTGGTTGCCATCGATGTCGATGCGTACAGAAATGCGCTGTACTACTTTGGTAAAATTCCCGGTGGCATTGTCGGTTTTAATGACACTAAATTCTGACCCTGTTGCGGGGGAGATGCTTTTGACTACCCCCGTAAATTTTTGTTTGCCTAGGGCATCCACAGTAAACCACGCTTTTTGCCCAATTTTCATTTTATCAATTTGGGTTTCTTTAAAATTGGCAATGACCCACATCGATTTTGGAATGAGGTAAACCAACTGCGTGCCTTGCGTCACCAGCTGACCGGTACGGATATTGATTTGCCCTAATTTACCCGAGATTGGGGCGGTGATTAAGCCATATTCTTGGTTGGTATTGGCTTGATTTAACTGTGCATTGGCGCTTTTAATCTGTGCCACCAAACCAATCTTTGCTACTTCTGCGGTCTTTTGACCTTCGCGGGCGACATCGACACTGGCTATTGCTTGGCTCATCAGTGCTTCATTGTTTTTAACCGCCGCTTTGGCAGTATCGACTTCATTTTGTGACACGGCGCCAACGCCGACCAAGGATTCTAGTCGTTTTAGCTGTTGGATAGACAATTCTAGCTGGGTTTTAACTTGTGCTACTTTTGCCTGCGCGGCTTTGACATCGGCTTTGCGCTGCTCGATGATTTGTTGCTGGTTGGCTAAATTAGTAGTCGCTTGTTCCAGTCCTGATTCGGCTTGTACCACTTGCTGTGAATAATTAGCACTGCTGACTTTAACTAACGGCTGACCTTGTTTGACGTCCTCAAAATCGGTAACGTAGACTTTTTCGATATAACCATTAATTTGTGCCGACAATAGGGTGATATTGCCTTTGACATAACTATTTTCAGTCTGTTGCAGTGGCGTATTAAACGGACCCAAATGCCATGCCCATAAAATCACCCCAACACCGAGCAAAAAAACCACCAACATGATAATTAAGGTAATCGGTCTAGGGTTGATAATCTTTTCAGGCGCCTGTGTGGGTTTATTATCGCTGTCATCAGCTGGCGCATCATTTTGGGTTTTTGCTTCACTACTCATAAGTTGGGTTTTCCGTAAGCATTTTATTGATGATTAAATTTTATTTATCATTAAACAGTTATCTAAAAACAGTTATCTAATTGGGTCGCCTTGTTATACCCATCTAGCGTATCCAGTCTATGTTTGCTTAATTGCTGCTTTTTGCCGATTTTCAATATATTTTTTGCGCGCAATATTAATCATACCCCAAGCAAATAAAAACGTGGCAATGTAACTGTTGACAGTAATGATATCGCCATACGCTTTAATCTGCGCTTCTCGCGTGACAATTTGGTTGAGGGATTGTTGGGCTTGTTGCTGCGACAAATTGCTGTCGGTGATGACGGGTTTAAACCCTGCTTGGTATTGTTGAAGCCGCTGGGTTACCGTGGCATCTGTCGATTGCATTTGCTGCAAAATACTTTGTTTATGATACTGGGTGCGCTGCTGTTGCAGGGTGCTATAAAAAGCCGAGCCTACCAGCCCGCCAAAGTTTTGGGTAGCCCCAAACAATATGATAAAGGTGATGACATGATTGACGCTTTGTCGTAGCGTCAGCCCAAATCCCATCAATACCAATGGACCCATAAACAGTGAGCCTGCAAACGCGACTGCAAATTGACTGAGATAAAAATTTTGGGGTCGTACTTCACTGGTGAGCATATTGGCATCATACACACTGGCAATCGCTACGAGCAAAGTCGCTACCACCATCGGCGGAATCAAATGATCACGTGAAAAGGTCAGTGCGCTGACTATCAAACCTGCCAACATACCAAAAAATATGACCGTATAAAAACCCACAAACTGGTCGGACATGAGACCTTGGGATTTTAAAAAATTCACCACCGCGTAGCTTTGCTCAGACATAATCAAACGCAGTAAAAAAGCGCCTATTACAAAACGCCATAACGCAAAACTCCCCAGCCAGCGGGTCATAATCAAAGGATTTTTGCGGTAATGCTCAAAGAAAAAGCCTGACATCAACAGCGCCAACGCGCCAATGAGCATATACGCCAATAAGGGTGAGTCCCACCATAAAATAGGCCCTTGTACCAACACCCCACACAGTAACCCAAAACCGGGCGCCAATAACAAAAAGGTGAGAATGTCTTTCTTTTCATACACTTCGATACGTAAACTTCGTGGCAACTTGACGGCGACCACCATCGCAAAACAACACAGCGCCAAACCAAACTCAAAGGTGTAAAGCCGAGTCCAGTCGTTCACATTGACCAAATAAGGCGACATTATCCAAGCCAACGGAATCGCCAGCGCACTGACCCCAAAACCAATATACAAACCTTGCAGGCGATACTGACTACTAAAGGCTTGCATCACATAATAAAGTCCAAGTGAGGATAACGGCGCGGCGACAAAGCCTCCTATCGCCCTGACCAATAAAGCCATCGGATAGTTTTGCACAAATATATGGATAAACATCACCAGCATGAACATCAGTAGGGATATTTCAGAAAACCAGCGTAATCCAAATTGTTGACGCGCTTTAAACAGCAGCAGGTTGGCGCTGACATTTGCCATCACATACACAGCAGGTATCCAAGCCACTTGTGAGGGTGTCAATGCATATTCGCCTTGGATTTGCGGTAGATTGGCGGTAATAATGCCGTTGCCCAAGCCACCACAAATTGCAATAAAAACGCCGATGACAAAGTACAATATGCTTTTTGATCGAGAGTGAGCAATACTCGGCGGGGAACCGGGTAACGCGGGTTTTTCATCCTCGGTCCAATTGGGTGGCGTTTCTAAGATTCTAGGTGATTTCAAAGGATAGCTCGATTTTGATACTGTTAAGACAAGAGATGTTGGCTATAGTGTAATCAAAAATAGGCTTAGCGTCAGCGACAAAATAGTTCTATAAATGTGAAATTATACATATTACATGGACTAGCGCTATGCTAGTCATCATTACCCAACCCGTCATTATCCAACCAAGCATTATCCCACAGGTCATTGAAGCCCATCAGGCAAGCTACGGTCAAATCCATCTAGTAAATACACTCAGTCGCTTAAGGTCTAACATTTTTAAACAAAAAAATTCGATTTTTTTGGCGCATAAGTGTTTTTTAGTTGCCAAAATGCGCTAGGCTATCCATTCATTCATCACTGATTTATCACTGCTATGAACCCGCTTTATCAAACCGATTTGCCAACATTGGGGCGCAATACTGACATTGACCACCATGCTGATTTACAAGTGTTGCAGCGTATCAAACGATTTTTATTGCCCCGTGATTTTGAGGTGTCAAAGGATTTATTGCAACAGATGCAGCAGGGGTATGGTGTCGCAGATCAGCCTGTCGATGCGCTGTTATCCAGCGGTATCAAATTTGCCAAACCCCTGCAGCAATTGATTTTGCATGAGCAAGGGATAGCGCAAACAAGTAATGTATCGGCAGCCAAAGCGTTATTGCAACAGCCAGCGTTTGAGACGCTGTATCAGCAGTTTTGCCAATATCCAAGTTGGTATGATGCCAAGCTTGCCGAGATTGGCGCAATTGCCTATCGGCGCTATCCGTTGATGCTGATTTGGTTACTGCGTAATGTCGCGCTAATGGCAGGGTATAGTATCCCTGCGCTGTCATTGCCACTTATCAAAACAGGGGCGTTAGTGCATGATGCATTGCCGAGGCTCATGCGAACCTATGCCTATATTTTGGCAGTGTCTGAGTACCCAGCGATTAGCCGCAACCAGCAACCCCCATTGGCAATTGGCACAGAAGGCTGGCGACAAAGTCTACAAGTGCGTCAGATACACGGTCTGGTACGACAACAATTATGCCGCCATGATTGGGACAGTGGCTACTGGGGGTTACCCATCAACCAAACTGACATGGTGGCTACCCACTTGCAGTTTTCGCTACTCATTATGCGCGGACTAAAATTACTGGGGGCAAGAATCAGCGCTGAAGAATCACAAGGCATCATGCACTTATGGCAACTGGCAAGTTGGTGGATGGGAATTGAGCTGGCACGCATTCCTGAAGATGAAACCGAGGCGTGGGCATGGCTTTATAGCTATTTGGCAACCCAGCAATTAGATTTTGAATTTGGTAAACCTCTCGCCAAAGCGCTGCATGATTTACCCTCGCAAATTATGGGTGAAGATAACAGACGTGGACAGCTGGTTGAGCGGGTCAATGCCAGTGTCACACGTACTTTAGTGGGTGATGATATTGGCGATGGCTTGGGACTGCCTAGCCCAAAATGGCGCTATGGCGTGCTTGTCAGTGTGCCGATTCTGTTTGGGCTTGATACCGCACGAGCGCACAATGCGGCTATTGCCAAAAGATTGGAGCAATTTCGCGCCAAACGCCAAGATAACATGAACTGGTGGCTCAAAAAGCACGACAACTATTACCAATGAGCTAGCACATACCAATCAACTAGCACATACCAATCAACTAGCACATACGACGTTACTAATTTACAAGAGCGACAGTAAAGGTTATCTAGGCAAGGTCGTCTATGCTGGGTTATCTAGGCAATGTTATCCATACAAGCTTCTCTAAGCATTGCAAACACTAGGCTTTTAATATCACCTTCATCATGTTCCAAAAGGTCTTGCCATACGGTGGTTGAAGCAAATGCGCGAAATTAAGGTGACTTTGTTTAAACACCGCTTTTGGATGAGAGAAGGTGTCAAAGCTATATTTGCCGTGGTAACGCCCCATCCCTGATGCCCCAACACCGCCAAACGGCAGATTTTGCTGAGCAATGTGAAAAATCGTTTCGTTAATACACGCGCCGCCACTCACTGTATGCGCGAGCACGTAGTCGGTGTCGGCTTTGTCCTCGCCAAACACATATAGCGCCAGTGGGCGGTCACGCTCATTCACATACGCCACTGCCTGCGTCAAGTCTTGGTAGGACACCAGTGGCAATACAGGGGCAAAAATCTCCTCTGTCAGCAGTTTAGCATCGCTGGGTAAATCGGTGACAATCATCGGCGGGAAAAATCCAGTCTCGATATTCACTTCATAATCGGTCAGTGGAATGAGGGTGGCACCGCGCTGTTTGGCTTCATCAAGATAACCTTGCACGCGGCTGGCTTGTTTAGGGTTGATGACAAAGCTATAGTCAGGGTTGTCTGCAAGATTGGGGTAGTGGGCGTCAAGCCATGCGGTTGATTGTTCAATAAAGGCGTTTTTCTTATCCGCCTGCATCAACACATAATCAGGCGCAATACAGGTTTGCCCTGCGTTCATGGTTTTGCCTGTCCATACGCGGTTGACAGTTTTTGCCACATCAGCGCTCGGTGTCATCACGACAGGGGATTTGCCGCCCAGCTCAAGGGTGACAGGGGTCAAATTCTGGGCAGCGGCTTTCATGATATGTTTGCCCACTGCGGTAGAGCCGGTAAAAAACAAATGGTCAAACGGTAATTGGCTAAAGGCTTGCGCGACTTCGACACCCCCTGTAATCAAAGTCACTTCGTCTGCGGCAAAATACTTGGGTAACGCATTAGCCAGCCACTGCTCAAAATTCGGTGACGCTTCTGAGACTTTGAGCATCGCACGATTGCCTGCCACCAATGCGGCAGCCAGTGGCGCAATTACCAAATACAACGGATAATTCCAAGGTGCGATAATGCCTACGAGCCCTAACGGCTGTGGCTGGATATAGCTACGAGCGGGCAAAAACCAAATCCCAGTTTTGACCGGCTGTTTGGCAGACCAAGCCTTGCCATGTTTTTGTGTATAACGAATGGCTTCAAGCGTTGGGAACAGTTCAAGCATAGTGGTTTCAGCCGCTGGGCGTTGTCCAAAGTCGGCATGAATAGCGGTGATAATCTCGCTTTGGTTATCCATCACCAGCTGTTCTAGCTTTTTTAGCCACGCACTACGAATTGACCAATCAACATATTGGTCTTGGCGGCTAGCTGTCCGCATGATGTCGAACTGCTGCTGCATGGTATTGATAGTTGCATCCGAATTAGTTGAATCTGAGTTGTCTTGAGGTGTCATGTGTATTATCCCAATCATTTAGTTAAATTTTAACTCAACATAGCAGTTAAGCCGGTATCTTGCTAGCATCTTTTTGCACGAGCGTCACGTTTTGCCTGGTGGTATCCGCAGCATGCAGTAACTGGGTTGCTTTGGGCGGAATATGGCTCATAGCATGCTCTGTCAACGCCGTTATGGTGAGGCTTGGGTTGACGCCCAAGTTGGTCGAGATATTGCCGCCATCGCAGACATAAAACCCTTGATAATTAAACAATCGGTGGTACTTATCGACCACGCCATCTGCTGCTGAGTTACCCAGCGAAATCCCACCCATACAATGCGCGGTGGTTGGGATGTTCAAAAATACTTCCGACAACACGCCATAACCAATTCCTCCCATTTGGGTTGCCGTCTGCTCGGCAAACGCGCTCGCTTCTGGGATAAAGGCAGGGATGGCAGGCCCATAGGTTTGCATCTGGTAGCGACTACCCAACCAAGCCCGCCACCACGGGCTTTTTTGATAGCGCATTTCAAGCGCATACGGCGTGCTTTGCATACATAGCAAGATAAGGCTTTGTTTTGCCATATTATGCGGTCGAAATGCACGCCACGCCTGACGGGGCTTGACGATAAACTGCACTATAAAACACCATAACCAAGCCAATAGCGAGATTTTTTTGCCGTTTTTATAATTACTTAACGTCGCCAAAAAGGAGGCAATATTAAAACCTTCAGGATAACGTGTCGCCTCAATGTGTGTGCCATCGCCCAAATAAATCCCAGAGCCAATAGCCACGCCATCGCTCATGGCGCCATGTTGGTCATCCAAAAATCGCACGCCTAGCAAAGATTCAGCATTGGTATAGATACGCTTGCCAAGATAAGGGGAAATATGGGGCATATTGCCTTTATGGCGCTGCTCAAACAGCAGTTTCTGGCTACCGAGGCTGGAGGCTGACAGCACAATTTGTTGGGTAGTAATTTGATACTTGCCTTTATCCGCTGATTGCAGCGTCACCCGATAGCCTTGTGAACCGTTTTGATAGGCAGGGTCGCTTGGCGATTTGCTAGCATCGGCTATCGGTACTATATCCGTGACTTTGGTTTCAGCGAGCAGGGTAGCGCCATTTTTTTGGGCAAAATACAGGTAGTTTTTATCTAGGGTGTTTTTGGCGCCATAACGGCAGCCTACCATACAGCCACCACAGCCTATACAAGGACTGCGCTTAGGACCTGCGCCGCCAAAATACGGGTCACCATTGACAGAGGGGTGAGCATACTTGTCATGTTCACTAAAGTAGGCGCCCACATCGGTGAGATAAAAACTATCGCCCACGCCACTCAGGTTTGCCATTTTTTGTAGCATCAAATCTGCATTGCCGATTTTTTTGTTTTGGCTCACGCCTAGCATCCGTTTGGCGGTCTCATAATGTTGTGGCATCACCGCTTGCCAGTCGTGAAGTCCTGCCCAGCTACCTTGTTGCCAGATTTTGTCTTCTGGTTGTAATAAGGTGTTGGCATAAGTGATTGAGCCACCGCCCACCGCATTACCGTGCAACACCATAACATGCTTAAATAGCTGAAGCGAAAAAAAACCTTTGTACTTGAGCGCAGGCAACCACAAAAATTGCTTGATATCGCGCACGGTTTTGGGCATGGTTTCAGGAGAAATATGCTTGCCTTGCTCCGCGATAATCACGCGATAGCCTTTTTCGGTCAGTCGCATCGCTGAGACGCTACCGCCAAAGCCTGAGCCGATGATCAAAAAATCCGTATCAAATGATTGACCTTCCATGTATCGCTTTCCCCTTATTTTCCTTAATAGTTGTCCTTAATAGTTATCTTGAATAGTTGTCCTTATAGCTGACCTGCCGCGGGCTACTTTGCAGTGACTTTTTGGCTGTATCTGTCTTTGTATAACAGCGGTTTACCGCTAAACTGTTCAACCCGCTACCTGATTAGGGTATACTAATTTTTCAGCAGGTTGCTGCAACTGTGACATTTGGGTTTGTTTTGTTTTGATAAATTAAGTAAAGGATTGAGTTGAAAGGATTAACGCGTGCCAAAGCCAACCTTCACACCGCTTCCATCGCCCACGGGTACGAGTATTGAGTCGAGTTTGAGTGATTTTGGACAGCAGGCGCATATCATGGGCAATGCCAACACCGTGGTCAGACGTTCGCTCGCCATAGCGCTGCTCAAATTCATGGAATCCACCCCATTTGCTGATATCAGCGTCACCGAGCTGACCCAAAAGGCGGGCGTGAGTCGCATGGGCTATTACCGCAATTACGATAGCAAACTTGCGCTACTCAAAGACTATTTGGCGCAGATTGAGCATGATTTTCCTTTTATCGACTTGACGGCGGCAAGCGAGTCCGAGTTTTATGCATTTTTGGTACGCGTGTTTGACTATCTGAGCAAGTTTGAGTTATCAACCAAGATTTTGCTCAATCAAGGCTTTGAAGGGCTGATTTTAGACACCCTCCTTAATAGCAAAATTTTTGTCGAATACCGCAAAAAGCAGGCATTGACTTGCCAAGCTATGACAGCGCCACAGGATAAAAGCGGGGAGTACAATCTGGTATTTGCCTCAGGAATGCTGTATCACACCTATATTCATTGGGTGCGGCAAGGGCAAACAGAAACGCCACAGCAACTAGCAAGCTGGCTCATGGCGGGTGGGTTTTATCGGTTATTTCACCCTACTGATGACTGAACTGATGACTAAGCAGATTGGGTTTTATCAAACGCTATCACCATCCCCATACCCACTAGCATGGCGACAAAAAACACCACCCCTTGCCAGATGCCCATGCCCATGAGCACCACCGCAGGGGCAGGGCAGATACCAGCGATGCCCCAACCGACACCAAATATCATCGACCCAATCGCCAAGCGCTTATCAATACCGCGGCGAATCGGTGGGAATGGCGCACCCGATAGACTGGTCTTTTTTAAGCGACTTAAGTTAAAACCGATGGTCGCGACAATGAGCGCGCCAACCATCACAAACATCAATGCAGGATTCCAATCGCCTGCAAGATCAAGAAAGCTTTGCACGGTTTTTGGGTTTGCCATATCACTGACAATCAAGCCTGTACCAAAAACCAACCCACAGATAGCACTGATCAATAACACAATTTCTTTTCGCATGATAGATGTCCCTAACGTCTCAATTAAATCAATGACAACAAATGACGACCGATAAACACCGTCACAAACCCTGCGGACATAAAGACAATGGTTGCCACCAATGAGCGGGGTGAAAAGCGCGCATTGCCACAGATACCATGACCACTGGTACACCCTGAGCCCATCCGCGTACCCACACCGACCAATAACCCTGCGATGACATAAAGCCAAGGCGATGATGACACCGTGATGGTTGGCAAACCAAATAACCGACCAACAACCCAAGGCGATACCAGCAAGCCCACAAAAAACGCCAATTGCCAAGCAAAATCGGGTGAGTTTGGCTGCCAAAGACTGGCGACAATGCCACTGATGCCAGCAATCTTGGCAATACTCCACCAAAGCATAACCGCAGAGAGCCCAATCAACATGCCACCCACCAATGGATGACTATAATCTGCAATAGAAAATAACAACATACGCCACCTGAATAAGACACTTGAGATTTTCGTAATAATATACATTATAAAATATTATATAATGTATAGCTAGTTTAAGGGATAATTTTTTTGGTAAGCGGATTTAACGATAGGGGGACAAAACGGATTACTAAATGGCTTTTTGCAAAAAAAATATGCTAGATTAAGGCAAGTACCTAATAATGACAGGGATGAAAAAACCAATCATGTATAAACTCACCACATACATACCGACCGATTATCTAGAGGCTGTAAAGCAAGCCTTGTTTGACGCAGGGGCAGGGCAGATTGGCAATTATCAGTATTGCTGTTGGCAGGTGTTGGGTACAGGACAGTTTATGCCATTGGCAGGCAATCAAGCCTTTATTGGTACCACCAATCAATTACAAACAATCGAAGAATGGCGAGTCGAGATGGTGGTTGCAGATGAGCGCATCAAAGCGGTGGTGCAAGCCTTAAAACAGGCACACCCGTATGAAACCCCCGCTTATGATGTGCTAAAGCTTGAAGATATTTAGTCATCCAGTTTATCCTCACCCGATGACTAATTCCCTTATATACCTAATGCTATTAAACGCCTTTTTTGACTCGACTACAAGTGAAAAGTATGACCAGAATATAGGGCAAAAAGCGATTGTGGCTTGGTTTTAAATGGTCTATAGTCAATAGTAAATAATTTGTTACACTTTACTTCAACCCATCAGCCGACCATTGAATTTAAGGAGTGAGACATGGCAAATCCCCCCCAATAGCACAGCGACAAATAGCGCCAAAACTGACAATGCCAAAACGGATAAAGCGAAGCCCCAAAAGTCGCAGCCTGCCAAGACCCTAGCTGTAAAGACCCCAGCGCGCCGCAGCACTAAAACACCAGCGACCGAGCGTATTGACCAACCTTATGAGACCGACCCCACAGTGTTGCTTGAGCAGTCGCAGCAAGCAGGGGTGAGTGAAAAAGCCAATGCCAAAAAACGCGCCATCGAAAGCATCATGAATAAAGACCTAACCACAGGCAATGTCGAGAAAATGGCAGAGCACTTGCAAGCGCTGATCAATGGTATGTCCAATGATGAAATCAACGAAGTCAAAAAACTATTTGGCAGCCAAACCACCACCGTGCAAAGCAAAATCAACAAAGACGATGAATTGGCGGACAACTGGCGTGAAGGCGGTTATCCCTACAAAAACCGTATGTCACGCAAAAACTATGAAGCCCAAAAATATGAGTTACAAGTTGAACTATTAAAACTGCAAAAATGGGTCAAAGATAGCGGGCAGAAAATTGTCATTATCTTTGAAGGTCGTGATGCCGCAGGTAAGGGCGGTACCATCAAACGCTTTATGGAACACTTAAACCCGCGCGGTGCCAAAGTCGTCGCCCTTGAAAAACCCACCGAGCAAGAAGCGGGTCAATGGTACTTTCAGCGTTATGTCCAGCATCTACCGACCAAGGGCGAAATCGTGCTATTTGACCGTTCATGGTATAACCGTGCTGGCGTCGAGCGTGTCATGGGTTTTTGTACCGAAGAACAATACAATGACTTTATGCGCCAAGTCCCAGAATTTGAAAAACATCTGATTAGCTCAGGTATTCATTTAATCAAATTCTGGTTCTCAGTCAGTCGTGAAGAGCAGCGCCGCCGTTTTGCCGAGCGTGAAGCGCATCCGCTCAAGCAATGGAAACTGTCACCCATTGATAAAGCGTCACTCGACAAATGGGATGATTACACCCTTGCCAAAGAAACCATGTTCTTTAACACGGACAGTGCAGAATCGCCTTGGATTGTCATCAAGTCCACCGATAAAAAACGCGCGCGTTTGAATGCCATGCGCTATGTATTAAGCAAACTACCTTACGACAATAAAGACCCTAAAGTCGTGGGAACAGTTGACCCATTGATTGTGGGTCGTGCCGGGGCTTTATATGAAAAAGGTGAATATAACGAATTGGCAGTACCCAATATCTCATTCAATCACCACAAATAATTGCTCAGCAAACTGATGCGATAAACAACACAACAACCCCAGTGTATGGCATTGGGGTTTTTTAGCGTTAAAGATAGCAGCAAGTAGTTCGCTACCATTGCTGCCAAACCATTACTGCCAAAAGGTAGGAACATATCAAAAAAGCCAAAACCACATTTTTTTATCAACGAGCCCTTATTTTTCGCCAACCAAAGTCAAGCCAGCCAAATTCAAGATAGACGGCAAGCGTATTCAATACCCCCGAATTTTGTTAAAATAGGCAAAAATTTATCTAGCTGAGAGCCCCATGAATTCAAATAACTCACATAACACGACAACCAACCAATTACTGTTTAAACAAGCCAAAGCCCATATCCCTGGTGGCGTGAATTCACCTGTGCGGGCATTTGCAGGCGTGGGGGGTACGCCTGTCTTTATCAGCCGCGCCCGTGGCAGTAAAATGTATGATACCGAAGGCAAACCCTACATAGATTATGTAGGCTCATGGGGACCGATGATTTTGGGTCATGCGCACCCCCATATTATTGAAGCGGTCAAAAATGCGGCAGATGATGGGTTAAGCTTTGGTGCGCCCACCACGTTTGAGACCACGGTGGCGGACAAAATCTGCGAATTGATTCCCAGTGTTGAATTAATCCGTATGACCAGCTCAGGCACTGAAGCCACCATGTCCGCCATTCGTCTAGCACGTGGCTATACAGGGCGCGACAAAATTGTCAAATTTGAAGGCTGTTATCACGGTCATAGCGACAGTCTACTGGTCAAAGCGGGTTCGGGCATGCTAGATATCGGTGAACCAAGCTCAAAAGGCGTCCCTGCCGATTTTGCCAAACATACCATCACCATTCGTTACAACGACCCACAAGCCATCAAGGACTGCTTTGCGCAATTTGGCAATGACATTGCTTGTGTGATTGTCGAGCCTATCGCCGGCAACATGAACATGATTGTACCCACGCAAGAATTTCACGATACCTTGCGTGCTGAGTGTACCGCGCATGGCGCTGTGCTAATTTTTGATGAAGTGATGACTGGGTTTAGGGTTGGCTTACAGTCAGCGCAAGCCCATTTTGGTATCACACCAGACTTGACCACGTTTGGTAAAATCATCGGTGCAGGTCTGCCAGTCGGGGCGTTTGGTGGTAAACGTGAGATTATGGAATGTATCGCGCCGTTAGGCGGCGTGTATCAAGCAGGCACCTTATCAGGCAATCCACTAGCGATGCGTGCCGGTATTGCCATGTTTGATTTGCTCACGGCTGAGGGTTTTTATGACGCATTAAGCGAAAAAGTCGTTTATTTGACGGATAATCTTGAACAGTTGGCGAAGGATGCGGGTATTGGCTTTAAAACCACGCGCTGTGGCGGTATGTTTGGGATGTTCTTTACTGATAGCGGTACATTGCCACAAAACTTTGAAGAGGTGTGTCAATGCGATGCGCAAAAATTTGCGACCTTCTTTCACGGTATGCTCGATCGCGGTGTGTATCTTGCGCCATCCGCCTTTGAGGCAGCCTTTATAAGTAGTGAGCATTCACAAGAAGACTTGGACGCGACCTTGCAAGCGGCAAAAGAAGTCTTTGCGATAATGGCGAAAGCGTAACAGTTGTACATAAAAAATCTGCCAAAGGATTTTCAATTGCGTTTGGACAGTTGCCTTTGGCAAAGTTTGCCAAAGGTCAAAGCGCAAATAGTGATTTAAATACTATCAATTTTCGATCAAATAGATTTTAGAGAATAAAAACCACCCATGCGACAACTCCCCCAAGCGTTAACCCCAGAATCCATTGCACAGCGTAATCTTGAAGAAAGTCAGCAGCCGCAGTCATTCTTTGACGACTTTGCCAAATCAGTTACCTTGTATCGTGATGACGATATTTGGGTCATCGACAAACCGCACGGGCTGTTATCGGTGGATGGTAAAGAACTCAAAGTAAGCTTGCAATCGCGTTTGCTCAAAGCCGACCCCAACGTCAAACTTATTCACAGACTTGATATGGACACCTCAGGCATTATTATTTTTGCGCGCCATAGCGAGGCACAAACCCATATCAGCAAACAATTTATCGAGCGTATTCCGAGCAAAGAATACCAAGCGCTGGTCTGGGGAACGCCGCCGCAGCAAGGCGAGATCGATGTGCCGGTGCGTTACGATCCATCACAAAAACCCAAGCATATCGTCGATATGAATTGGGATAAACGCGCTTATACGAAATATGAAACCTTGCACCACGAACTGCGTGAGAGTAAGGCGGTTAGCCGTGTCGCCTTGTATCCTGTAACAGGGCGCAGTCATCAACTACGCGTGCATATGCTGCATATCGGACATGTGATGCTTGGCGACCCCATCTACGCGCAAGATGTATTAGACGGTCAAGCGTTTGATTTATCGCCTAGGCTTTGCTTACATGCACGCAAATTACGTTTAAAACATCCCAACACGGGTATGTGGATGGAATGGGAAAGCCCCGTGCCGTTTTAACTGCGTGGGTTATTAGCAATCTATCTTTTAAAATTATAGGGTTTAGAGTAATGTTTTCATCCTACTGTTAGCAGCAAAAAAGGGGCATAATCACCATGCCCTTTGTTTAATTACCCATGTTGGTGCAACCAATCAAGGGTTTGCTGCCAGAGCAGTTGGTTTTGTCGGCTAAAAAACTTCATGTGCCCGATATGCTGTAAGCCATAATCTTTGGGTTTTAGCGTTTTGGTGGTGGCTTGCATGTTGGGAAACACCCGAATCATATCGGCGACATTCTTATCATTGGCGATATCATCATCGGGCGCATTGAGCCACAGTGCCGGTAATTTGACGTCATCATAGTAGTGTTTTTTTACGGTTTTACCGAAGGCGGTTTTGATATAGCCTGCGCCATTGCACCAATCTCGCCACTGTTTGGCGACATTTTTGGGCAAATCTTCGCCCATGCCAATTTTGCTTGATTGGGTATAGCCAAACAACACATTGGACACGGGAATAAATACATCCATAAACCACATGGCTTTGGCACGATACGGCATCGCCATATTGCGGATTTGCCCAGACGAACAGGCAACGTTAAACACGGATGTGAGCTTGTGATGATTGGGCATCAAACCAAATAATTGACCGCCCGCGCTATGACCGACCAGATGATAGGTGGTGTTGGGAAACTCTTGAATCAGCCTATCAAGCACCGCAGTCATATCGTAGCGCCCCCAACTAATCAGTGACGCATTAGAATGCTTGAGGTCGCCTTGCATCGACTCGCCAATATCTTCATTGTCATAGCTAATGACGCCATAGCCATGCTCCATTAAATACTGCGCAAAATTTTGATAAAACTGGCGTTTTATACCTGTTGCGGGCGCAATCATCACGGCGGCTTTAACCGTATCGGGTCGAAACACAGTCGCCGCAAGTGTGGCAGGGTGTTTGGTGGCTATTTGAATGGTTTGCTGCGTAGGGTGTGAGGCTAATGCTGACGGTGTTTTTAGATTTAGGTTCGACATGACTGTTATCTTCCTTGGCAATCAACTTTTTATACAAGCTTATACGAGCGCTTTTTATACGAGCAGTAAGCCAAATTTTGACAAATGATGATAAGACTCGTTTAAAAGCGACTATAGCAAACAATTTATGGGTGCAAAAAAGTTATCATGAACATAACAGTCATAAAAAAAGCAATCAGCGGCGGCCAATTGCTTGCTTAAATCGTTGACGAAAAAACTAAGGGGTTTTAACGACAACTTTTTGGTTGGTGTTGATTAAAATCTCAGAAGGTCCATCAACGGTGACGCGCACTTGGTTATTATTAGGGCGCTGTGAGCGAAAATATTGGTCTTCAGCAGGGGTACAGCCCAAGCAGCGATCGAGTGCCGCCAGTGGCTCAAGAATCAGCTTACGTTCTACCTGATCGATTTCATCGTTATAGATGGTAAATGGCATACTGGCAATCGCCGTCACCACGCCGCCCACCACTGCCAATGCGCCCAATGGCTTACCCACAATGGTATCAGCGACCATGGAGCCATAGGTTGGACCAAAATCTTTTTCATCAATTTCGGTAGCGGCAAAGCTGCAAGTCGTCGTTGCAACCATCAAGGCTACGGCTGACGCAATCGTATTTAATAGTTTCATAGCAGGTTCCTAACTGGCAGCAAGCCACTATTAATGAGATAACTAGCTAACTAAATAAATAATTAGGCAACTAGATAACCAAATAACTGGGGTTGACTGACAGGTTGTACCTAACAAGTTTTGCTAGGTTGTTGCTGAATAGTTCAGGGACATTACATCAATTTTGCCAAGAATTATCAAGTAAAATTGTCTTTGCCGCAGGTTTTTTTACGTTAAGGGAGAGCCGCTATTTCTTGAGCAGTTTTTTGAGCGGTTTTTTGAGCAGTTTTTTGAGTGGTTTTTTCACTGATTTTTTCACGGTTTTTTTGTGGGTTATCAGCGGCTGGCAAGTGGGACAGAACGTGCTCGCCCGCTGATTGATTTTGACGTTTTCGATGGTAGTGCCACAGCTAGGGCAATCAGCGCCTTTATGCCCATATACCAGTAACGTTTGCTGAAAATACCCCGTTTTTCCATCCGCTACGGTAAAATCTTTTAACGTTGAGCCGCCTTTTTCAATCGATGTTTGTAGAACTTGTCGAATATGGGCGACCAAGGTAGTCAGCTGTTCATGGCTGATGAGATGGGCAGGGGTCAACGGATGAATTTTTGATAAAAATAGGCTTTCGGTTGCATAAATATTGCCCACACCGACCACAATCTCTTGCGCCATAATCACCGATTTGATGGGGCGTTCAATCGGTTTTTTGCGATTGTGGATATGGTGATATAGATAGTCAGCGCTAAAATCTTCTGATAGCGGCTCTACACCCAAATGGGTAATCAGCTTGTCTTCATAGTCCTCTAACCACAGTAACATACCAAACCGCCGTGGGTCATGATAATGTAGCTGGGTGAGTTTTTTGCCATTATTAAACGTCAAAATCACGTGATCGTGTTTACGCTTGTCAAACCCCACAGGATGCTGCTGTAAGCTACCCGACATCCCCAAGTGGATGAGCAGTTTTTTTTGCGCCGCAGCGCCTTTAAAGGTGAGAATCAGATATTTAGCTCGGCGCTCAATGTCGATAAGTTGATAATCTACCAAACTCACCAAGTCATCAGGCACCGCCCAGCGCAATTTGGGCTGAAAGACGCTAACTTTTTCAACGGTTTGATTGAGCAAAGGTTGCAGACTCGTCGCTGTGGTCTGCACTTCGGGCAATTCTGGCATATGCCGTGTGACTCCTATTTAAAGCATTAAGACTTGTTGTTATTGACGATACGACGCGCCAAGATGATACCATGTTGCTGCTCTAGTTTTGCTAGCAGCTTGGACAACTGACTTAACCCCGTCACTTCTATGGTAAAATTCAACCGCGCGATATCATCATCCCCGCTTAGGGTATCGACTTGGCGGATATTGACATTTTCTTGGTCGATAATTTGGGTAAGATCTTTGAGTAAGCCACGTCTGTCATACGATTCAAGGTATATTTGTACCAATTGGCTTTTGCCTTTATTGCCATACCAAGCAGCACTAATAGCGCGTTCAGGCTCACGCTCTACTAGTCGCTCATATTCGACGCAATCACTGCGGTGGACGGATACGCCATTGGACTGGGTGATATAACCCGCAATTGGCTCACCTTGCACAGGCGAGCAGCAATTTGCCAAGTGAATAGCAATGTTATCTAAGCCATCGACTTCGATTTTATACGCATCTAGCTTGCCTGTGGCTTTGGGGTGAATGCTGGGGATAAGCTCAGTATCAGTGACTTCGGGTTCTAAATCTAAATGACGACTGATATGACCGGTCAAATTATGCAATTCAACGTTGCCATTGACTAGCCCTACCAAAATATCATCACTGTTTTTGGCATTAAAAAATTTGACGTAATCATTTAAATCGATACTGTTAGGGTGTACCGACATGCGCGCCAATTCTTTGGTTAATATGTGCTTACCTGTTTCGATATTTTTATCACGGTCTTGCTTATTAAACCATTGGCGCAGTTTGCTGCGAGCGCGACTGGTATTGATATAACCTAAGGATGCCACTAGCCAATCACGGTTTGGCTCGCGTGATTGCTTGGTAATAATCTCAACTTGTTCGCCTGTTTTGAGCTGATAGGTCAGCGGCACATAGCGTTTGTTGACGCGAGCGGCTTGGGCGCGATTGCCGACATGGGTATGCACATGATAGGCAAAATCAAGCACGGTTGAGCCTTTGGGTAATTCGATGATGTCACCATCACGACTAAACACATAAATCCGCTCAAATTCCCCAAAATCAACGACTTGTTCTTCTTCATCGAGCTCGCCTTGCTCATGCTCAACATGTTTATCTAATACAAATTTTAACGGGTCATGATTGTCAGCATTTTCTTGATTGAGTAATAACTGACGCAGTGAGCTGATTTTTTTGGTCAGATAGTCGTCTTTTTTGTTTTTGGTGCCTTCTTTGTAGTTGACGTGTGCACACATGCCAAGTTCAGCTTCATAGTGCATGTCAAAGGTACGAATTTGTACTTCCAGCGATTTGTTCTCGGCAATCACCGCGGTATGTAGCGAGCGATAGCCATTGGTTTTTGGGTTGGTGATATAGTCATCAAACTGTTCGGGGATATAACGCCACAAACCATGCACCAGCCCCAATACGTGATAACAATCGGCATTGTTATGCACCAGTACCCGCAGTGCGCGGATATCATATAACTGGTCAAACGACAGTGATTTGAGTTTCATCTTACGATAAATCGAATAGATGTGTTTGACACGACCGGTGATTTCCCCGTCAATCCCTTGTGCAGCTAACGCCTCGCGCAGTTGTTGGGCAACCCGGTCGATATAGGTTTCGCGCTCGCTACGTTTTTCAGAGAGTAATTTGGCGATTTCTTTGTAGCGGTCAGGCGCAAGATAACGAAACGATAAGTCCTCAAGCTCCCATTTAAGCTGTGCAATACCCATACGATGCGCTAGCGGCGCGTAGATTGTCATGACTTCACGCGCGACCCGTTGCTGACGCTCAGGACTGGCATACGACAGCTCTCGCATCGCAAAAGTACGCTCAGCCAATTTGATGAGTACCACACGCACATCGTTGGTCATCGAGATGAGCATATTATAAATGCCCGATAACTGCTCGCGCTGGTTGTTGTTAAAGTGGTCTTCTAAGCGCTTGTTGTTTTCTATCAAATCCGACAGTCGACCCAGCGCTAGGGTTTCTTGCACCAGCTCTGCGACTTCATCGCCAAAGGTGGCTTGAATTTGTTTGGGGGTAAAAATTTGGATACGCGCGGCACGATATAACATCGCAGCAACGAGCGTGGCTTCATCTTGGTACAGATAACCCAAAATATCGGCAATCCCAATCCCAGTCAAAAACGCATTAGAGCGGTTGCTTTCGGTACTTAAATCTTGATTTTTGAGTAGTTGACAGGCTTTGGTCAGCTCAGGCAGCTCGGTGAGATGGGCGCGTTTTGCCATCGATACCAGCCAAGCTTCGGTATCAATGGTATGCTCATCGATGATGTGGCTGGCAGGCTCAGAGACAATGGGCAAGTCAGTATGGGTGAAATGACGCTGGCTGGCAGTAATACTCGCAATCATTGTGGTACTATCATGATCAACGTCTTTTCCATCCAATAGCGGCAAACTTTCTCGTATTTTTACCATGTCAATTCTACACCTTACTTACCAGATTTCCTCAAAGAGCAAAAAAACTAACCTTGTTCATTTAAAATTATCAACTCACTTTCCCTGTGAATTTTTGTGTGATTAAGTTTGATTTGATACTGCGCTAGCAATAATAAAATATGACAGAGTAGTCGCTATAGCAGCGCGTTTTAGCTATGATAGTGCGTTGGTTTTGGGCGTGTTAAGCCTTAAAATAAATGTTAAACGTTAAAATAAAGCAAATGCCATAGTCACTTTATATATCTTAACCGTTTTAGGGTTGCCCATGTTTAGCCATTTAACACTAACTTTATTACGCTTACTCATGTGTTAATTTTATTAAGATGTGTCTATTCGCAAACAATTGCAAGTCAACCCGTCGATAAAATTTTTGTATCACTCAAATGAGTGTTAGGCAACGACCCAATCAGCGATTTGCCCGAACTTCAATCCAAATTAAGATAAAACTATCTTGTTCAGTATAGGTAAGTTTAATGAAATTACCATCTCATTTTGTTACAAATGCGACTACTGCAGCGTCAGATTTTACCATGACCCGCTCAAAAAGCCTTGCTAACTTTGGTAAAACCCTGTCGATGTTGGCGATAACGCTGACTTTATCGCTTGGGTTGACAGGGTGTGATTATTTTCAAACGCAAACCGATGCTAACTCGCCCATTGGTGCCAAACAAATTGCCAAACTGATTCCCAAACGTGGACAAGATAGCAAAAGCTGGGCACAAGACATCAACCAAATATTTGATACGCTAAAAATAGAAAAAAATGCGCAAAATATTTGTACCGCGGTCGCCATTATCGACCAAGAGTCTAATTTTAAAGCCAATCCGCCCGTCGCGAATTTGGGGCAATCAAGCCTAAAAGCGATGAATGAGGAGTTGGAAGAAAAATTAGGCTCAACGCTAGCCCCATATTTTCGCACCATGTTAAAAACTGAGCCCACGCCTGACAACAGCTTTGAAAAACAAATCGCTAAAGTCAAAACCGAAGAAGAACTTGACGACATTTATCACCAGATGTTTGCGTATTTTTCAAGCAAATATTATGCCAGCAAGCTGAACAGCGTCACCAAATTGGTGGGCGGGGATATCGAAGAAAAATTAGACCCGATTACCACGTTAGGCTCAATGCAGGTGCAAGTAAGTTATGCGCGTGACCATCGCCGTATGAATGGCAATAACCTTGAACTGCGTAAAGACCTATATAGCCAATATGGCGGATTGTACTATGGTATCCATCGCTTACTACTGTACAAAGCCAATTATCAAGACCCGATTTATCGCTTTGCTGACTACAATTCAGGGATGTATTCTAGCCGTAATGCCGCTTTTCAAAAAATGCTAAAAGAGTTATCCAAAGCCGAAATAGACTATGATGGCGATTTATTGATTTATGAAAAAGGCAATAAAATCAGTGCCAATATCAGCCAAAGTGAGCAGGCGCTGATATCAATGATACAACAAGGCATGATTAGCCTAACAGAACGGCAAATACGTATGGATTTGGCAAAAGAAAAAAGCCAAGATTTTGAAAATACCGAAACCTACCGCACCATCGGTAGTCTTTACAAAATGAAAACTGGCAAAAACGCACCTACCGCCATCATGCCACAAGTGGTCATCTCTGGCGCAAAACTTAGCCGTGACTACAATACCAAATGGTACGCCGACAAAGTCAACGTACGCTATTTAAATTGTATGAATAAAGCCAAATTTTAGCGTTTCTCAAACCGTGCAATACTTTCCACATGTCCTGTGTGCGGGAACATATCCATCACGCCAGCATGGGTAAGTTTATAGCCTTTTTCAAGCAGCACGGCGGTATCACGGGCAAGGGTAATCGGATTGCACGACACATAGACGATGCGTTTGGCATTGAATTTATCCAAATACTGCATGACTTCCAAAGCGCCTGAGCGGGGTGGGTCAATCAGCAGTGCATCGACTTGGCCAACCCAAGGCTCAGCAGAAAAATCTTTGGTCAAATCTTGGGCAAAAAAGTCGGTATGGTGCAAGCCGTTGGCGGTGGCATTCATTTTGGCACGCTGTGTCATCTCACTGCTACCTTCCACCCCAATCACAAAGCCTGTATCACCCACTTGACGCGCCAGTGGCAGACTAAAATTGCCCAAACCGCAAAACAAATCAAGCACTTGCTCGCCTGGCTGCAAATCTAACAAATCAATCGCCAGCTTGGTCATTTTACGATTGACTGACAAATTGACTTGGGTAAAATCCAGTGGCGAGAATTCAAAGGTGACATCAAACTCGGGTAATCTATAAAACAAACCGCCCGTCGGTGGCACAGTCAGGCTTGATGGGCGAGCATGGGCATTATTTTCATACAATGGGTCAATACGATGTACCGTGTCGCTACCTTTGGGCTGTAAAAATAACTGCCAGTTACGCTCGGCAAAAAAGGCTTGCAGTTTTGCGATATCATGCTCACCTAAATCCACCATGTGACGGACAATGACGGCGATGGATTTTTTGCTATCGATAACATCATCAAGCGTTTCACCCATCGCTAACTCAAGCTGTGGAATATGGTCACGGGCGTCAAGCGAGCTGATAAGCGCTTTTAGGGGTTCAATTTCAAAGCCGACACGCGGGTCAAGCACATGGCATTCATTTAAATTTGCCAAAAAATTGCTGGCGCGCTCACGAAAACCGACCAATGCCGTGCCTTTTTTCTCGACATAGCGCACGCCCATACGTGCCTTGGTTCGGTAGCCCAAACGGTCAGCCACCAATGGGGGAAGCCAGTGTTCAGGCTGGATATGGGCTTGGTGTTCGAGCAGCTCTGCCAGTACCGATTGCTTAAATTGAATCTGCCCATCGGGTTGCCAGTGCTGTAAGCTACAGCCACCACACACCCCAAAATGCGGGCAAGGCGGGGTCGTGCGTTCAGGGTTTGGGTTTGCCAGTACGAGAGCCGCGTCACCTTCTTCCATACTTTTACGTGAGCCTGTGATTTTGACGCTCACGGTCTCGTTGGGCAGCGCAAAGCTGACGAATACTTTTTTGCCATGCTTATCGAGGTGATGGTCGGGCTGGTCACCGTAACTTGCCACGCCACGTCCGTCATGGGCAAGGTTGGTCACTGTGAGGGTAACGGGTGGGGCGTCTTGCAAACGTTTACGCACCCGCGCGGTGGGTTTGATTTTTTTGCTTGGGTTCTTGGTGAGTTGGGAAGACGGAGTTTGGTCAGCGGTAGCGTTTGACATTTATTAAAAAACCTATTTAATCGAGGGTCGGTGTAAATATTTATTACAAAATTCATCAAAATTTTGCGGTTATGATAGCTTAAAATGGATTTTTTTTATATCAATACCTGACTTTACATCGCTCAAAGAAGAAGGTTTGGATGTGATTGCATAACTGGTCATCATTTATCATAGGGCGTTATGTAAATGCTTTAAAATTTTACCAACAACAAATGAGCCAAGTGGTTATTTTTAAAAAGCAAAGTTGTGCTATGATGGTGTTTTATCCGTTAGCTATATAGGTTAATCGACACCATTATGCACGAACTAGAACTCAAGTTTGCTGTCCCAAGCTATCAACAAAGCGTCTTAAGAAAAAACATCGACACCAAAACTGCGCAGCAACAGCGCCTATCTGCGTATTACTTTGATACCCCCAATCAAGACCTTGCCAAAAAAGGCATTGCGCTGCGTATTCGTTTCGAAGACAGCCAATGGGTGCAAACCCTCAAAACAGCCGGTGATGGCGTTGCCAAACGCGTTGAGCTCAATACCGTGCTGAGCCTGACGGGTACGCCAGATACCCTTGATGTTAGTAGCCTTGTGCCTGATGTTTCACTGATTACAGAGCCAACAGTCATAGCGCAGCTGACTAACATCATGCCGCTTGACCAGCTCGCTCAAGCGTTAACCGTGCAATATTTCACCGATGTGCAGCGCACTTCTCGCCAAATTAAGAAAAATAACATCCGCATCGAAATCGCTTATGATATCGGCAAGGTTGGCATAGGTCGCCTAGATTCACAAAAATCCGCCAATAATCATGGGTTAACCCAATCGGATATTCATGAAATTGAATTTGAGCTGCTTGAAGGTGACCCAAGTGATTTGATTGACATTGCAAAAACTTGGTGCAAAAAATACAAATTATATTTATCAACCGTTACCAAAGCCCAGCGGGGTAGTCTGCTACTCGCGAATAAGCAATTTGCCGAGCCTGTCAAAGCGGATTTGGGTGTGCTGCAATTACACAAAGGTATCAGCCAATTTGCGTTTTTGCAGGCAGTGGTCAATAACTGCCTCGTGCAGATTTTGCCCAACGCCTCTGCAATTGCTGAAGGCAGTCCCGATGGCAACTTAGTGCACCAACTGCGTGTCGGCATTCGGCGTTTACGTACTGCCCTCAAACATTTCAAATTTGCCCAAGATTATATTGACCCAAATTGGCTGATGGTACTCAAACAAACCTTTAGCCTGCTAGGGGAGTATCGTGATAAAGAAATCTTGCAAATAAAAACCCAGCCTCTGCTAGAGTCAGTCGGTGCACCGCATGTCGAGTGGTCAACGGCAGTCGATATCATGCCGATTGATGCCGTCAGAGCCAATGACTTTCAAATTCTGTTGTTAGAGCTGATTGGTTTTACCCATTTGCCCGTACCTGCGGATAATCCAAAAGCCAAAGCCCCAGTTGCCAAAAAGTTGGAAAAACTATTTACCGCGATTGCCGTGGCAAGTGATAAATTTGCCAGTCTTGATACAGAAAGCCAGCATGGTGTCCGTAAAGACCTAAAAAGCCTGCGTTATGTCAGTGAGTTTGCTGCGCCGCTTTTTGCCAGCCAAACCAATGGCAAAAAAGGGAAAAAAGCAGCTGAGCTCAATGCTTTCTTGCAATACTTAGAGCCTGCACAAGACGTACTCGGTGAGTATAATGACAATGTGGTCGGTCATGCTAACTATCTTGAGAAATCCAAAACCGACCCAAATGCACTATTTGCGGTGGGTTGGTTTAGCGGGCGTGAGCAAGCGAGTGCCGAGCAATGCGCGGTGAGTCTAAAAACGGTTAAAAATGCACCAAAGTTTTGGTAGTAGTTTGGCTTGATTGTAGACATGTGAATTAAAGAAAATTGCCTCTGCAGAAAGCACTAATCAGTCAATCACTGTATGACTAGTTAGGTCAGTCATGGATGACAGCATTTAGCCGCTAATTTCGATACCGACAGTAGATAATATGCGGTATATTGTCGGGTTTTTACTGAGCTAATTTTCTAGTTAATGGCAATCAAATTTATATAAAAAAGCCAATACCGTCAGATATTGGCTTTTTGCTGTCACTATCACTAGCACTGCCACGTGCATTGTGGTACACATTAAAAAATTATTTTCCGTAAACTTTTAAGCGTTTTTCGATAGGTTCAAAGGTTTTTTCACCTGCTGGGGCGGCGATACCACCAAATACCATCTGTGCAATGAGTTTCCAGTTGCTATCGATGTTCCATGTTTCTGCCACTTTTTCATCAATCACGCCATTGTAATGCTGTAAGTTTGCACCGATGTTGAGCGCGGCTAAGGCATTCCAAATTGCATATTGGTGCATCGCACTGGTGTGTTCAGCCCATACTGGGAAATTATGCGCATAAAGTGGGAATTGTTCTTGTAAGCCTTTGACCACTGATTGGTCTTCAAAATACAAGATAGTCCCTGCACCGGCTTTAAACATGGCCATTTTATCGGCAGTTGATTTGAATTTTTCATCATCATTCACCATCGCGCGTAGCAAATCTTCGGTGATTTGCCAAAGTTTTTGATGGTCTTCACCAAACAATACCACCAAGCGGCTTGATTGTGAGTTGAATGAAGAGGGGGTATGTAACACGGCATGTTCAACCAGTTTAACTACCTCATCTTTTGAGACAGGCAATTGGTCATTGAGCATATAGATAGAACGGCGAGTTTCTGCGATATTGTGTAATATTTCGACTGACATAATCAGCTCCTTTTCATTGTTATTTGATAATCAATCTACCTTATTAATATTAATTAAAGTTAAAGCCGATTGATGTGACACGGCTATTATATGCCTAAAATACTAATAAATAAAAACTATTTTGTAATTTTTTTTAACCAATGATTGTATTTATTAATTTTTTCTAATATGTTATTAAGATTAATTTTGATAAATTTAAGGCAAAATTTCGACCGCTGTACCAATATCCACTTGGTCATACAGTGTGATAATGTCTTGATTGCGCATACGGATACAGCCATGAGAAAGCGGAATGCCCATCGGCTCGGTATTGGGCGTGCCATGAATGTAAATGTAACGCGCCTTGGTATCACACACTCCTTGCTCATTGGCGCCTTTATTAAAGCCCGTTTCATTTCCCTCTAACCACAAAATCCGTGTCAAAATCCAGTCTCGATTGGGAAATGTAGTTGCCAAATTATCGTCATAAATTTCGCCGGTAAATTGTCGTGCCACAAATACACTGTTGATAGGTAAATTATCACCAAATTTTTCGCTAATCACGTGCGCACCGAGCGGTGTGCAGCCAGTATCCTGCAGTTGTCCAATACCATTTTTGGCAGTAGAGATGGGGTAAGTTTGTGATTGAGTAGGGCTCAGACATAAAGTAAGTTGTTGTTTTTCAATTGAAATAATGATTTTTGGGTAAGGCATAATCGACTCGTTCAACATTAAGCTTAGACTATCATAACAAAAAAGCCCATCATATTCATGACAGGCTTTTTAAGAAAAATTTGAAAACATACAATCATTTATTTGATGTCAGCAGTGGATACCCACAAGGTAGAATCGGCAATGTTCACAAAGCCATTTTTGGCTAATACCCAGCTAAACTTGATGCCTTTGGGCAGGGTCTGCACCACGGGGCATAAACGATTGGGACAAGAACGTACAATCGCATCTTTGTTAGTTTGTGCTTGATGACCGCTATCGGCTTGCGCAGTGAGTGGTAAAACGACCCATACCAAAGCCGTAGCCAAATTTGTCAGTTTATAGTTAGCAAGGAATGATTTAATGATCGCGCTCATGATTTTTCAAAAAATACAGTCAAATAAATACAGCCAAATAGTGAGAAAATTTTATCAATAAATTATCTATCAAAACAAAAAAACTATTGTCATATTCACGTAAAAATACTGTGACAATAGATATAACGAAAAACTCAAAAAAGAAAAAGGCCTACGTAACACGTAAGCCTTTTTAATTTGGTCGGAACGGCGGGATTCGAACTCGCGACCCCTTGCACCCCATGCAAGTGCGCTACCAGACTGCGCTACGCCCCGAAAGGTGTACTATTCTACCAAAAATGACAGAATTTGCAATACCAACTTATCCAATTAGTTCTTTTAACAGCTGATTAACTTGAGCCGGGTTGGCTTTACCTTTGGAGGCTTTCATCACTTGACCGACAAGACCGTTAAAGGCTTTTTCTTTACCTGACTTGTACTCATCGACCATCGCTTGGTTGTTTTTCAACACGTCTTCGACAATCGCTTTAATCGCGCCTGTATCGGTTTCTTGTTTTAAACCTTTATCGGCAATGATTTTATCCACGGCTGTTTCATCGTCACCGCCTTCGCCAGCGAATAGGGCGATAAAGGCTTGCTTAGCAAGCTTGCCTGATAGCGTATTGTCTTTGATACGCTCTAGCAGTTTGGCAAATTGGCTCACTGAAATCGGGCTTTGCTCAATGGTTTTTTCATCTTTATTGAGCGCGCCGAGCAGGTCACCCATTATCCAGTTGGCAGCCAGTTTGGCGTTATCATGACCGATTTTTGCCACTACTTGCTCAAAGTAATCAGCGAGCGAACGGCTAGCGGTTAAAATACGACTATCATATTCAGGTAAGCCAAGCGCCGATTGAAAACGCTCACGACGTGCCACTGGCAATTCTGGCATGGCGTTTTTGATTTGTTCAAAAGTTGCGGTATCAATATGCACAGGTAAAAGGTCAGGGTCTGGGAAGTAGCGGTAGTCGTTGGCTTCTTCCTTGGTACGCATTGAGCGCGTTTCGTCTTTGTCTGGATCATATAGGCGAGTGGCTTGTATGACTTTGCCGCCGTCTTCAATCAAGTCAATTTGACGCTCGATTTCAACCGTGATGGCACGCTCGATAAAGCGAAACGAGTTAAGGTTCTTAATCTCACAGCGAGTACCCAAGTCGGCACCGGGTTTTCGCACGGAGACGTTACAGTCGGCACGGAATGAGCCTTCCGCCATAATGGCATCAGAAATACCGAGCCAAGTGACCAACTGGTGAATGGCTTTGACATAGGCAACCGCCTCAGCAGCTGAGCGCATATCAGGCTCTGAGACGATTTCAATCAGCGGCGTACCGGCACGGTTTAAATCCACGCCTGTCATTTGTGGCACCGCATCATGCACCGATTTGCCCGCATCTTCTTCTAAGTGAGCACGGGTGATGTGAATACGTTTGGGGTATTCGTTTTTTTCACCTTCATTGACCACAATGTCGATATAGCCTGTACCGACAATCGGGTGCGCCATTTGGCTGATTTGGTAGCCTTTTGGCAAATCGGGATAAAAATAATTTTTACGGTCAAAGGCGTTCATCATGCCAATTTCAGCATTGACGCCAAGCCCAAACATCACCGCTTTTTCTACCACATCTTTGTTAAGTACAGGCAGCGCCCCTGGCATGGCTAGGTCAACAATATTGGCTTGGGTGTTGGGCTCTTGCCCAAATAGGGTGGAAGCCGATGAGAAAATTTTGGTGTTGGTGTTTAATTGGCAGTGGATTTCGATACCGATAACCACTTCATAGCCATCCACTAAAGGCGCTTGCGGTTTATTTTCGTTTGTCATAACAAGGCTCCTTAGGCTTTGGCGATGGGTGATAGTTGTTGGTGAAAATCAGTGACTTGCTGATACGCATCGGCAGTTTGCAGTAGTGTCTCTTCATCCCATGCTTTTGCAATCAGCTGTAAGCCGACAGGCAGATTGTCACCATCAAAACCCACCGGATGGCTTAATGAAGGTAAACCGGCTAAATTCACGCCAATGGTATAAACATCCCCCATATAAATTTCGGCAGGGCTAAGGCTTGCGCCGATTTTATAAGCCGTCGTTGGCGCAGTTGGGGTGGCAATGACATCACAACTTTCAAAGGCTTTGGCAAAATCTTGGCTGATGAGGCGGCGCACTTTTTGCGCTTTGACATAGTAGGCATCAAAATAACCCGCTGATAGCGCATAGGTACCCATCAAAATACGGCGCTGTACTTCGGCACCAAAGCCTTCAGAACGTGAGCGGGTGTATAAATCTTCCAAGTTTTTTGGGCTATCACAGCGGTAGCCATAACGCACCCCATCATAACGCGATAAGTTAGATGAAGCTTCGGCTGGGGCGAGCAAATAATAAGTGGCAAGGGTGATTTCAGGTTTGGTCAAATTTACATCCACTAAGCTTGCACCCAAGGCTTGGTATTGTTTTAATGCCGCTTCTACACTGGCTTTAACCTCGCTATTTAAGCCATCGGCAAAATATTCGGTTGGGATACCGATGCGTAACCCTTGAAGCGGTTTATCATGGCTGGCATTGGCTTGGCGTTTGCTGGTCAAACTAGCGACAAAATCGGGCACATCTTTGTTGGCGGATGTCGAGTCTTTGCTGTCATGACCTGATAGCACATTGAGCAAATAAGCACAATCTTCTGCGGTTTTACCAAAGCTGCCAGCTTGGTCAAAACTTGACGCATACGCCACCATGCCATAACGTGAGACACGTCCGTAAGTTGGCTTAATCCCTGTTAAGCCACAAAATGACGCAGGTTGGCGAATCGAGCCGCCGGTATCCGAGCCTGTGGCAAAGGGTGCAAAACCTGCCGCAACCGCAGCTGCGCTCCCACCCGATGAACCGCCTGGTACGCGGCTGACATCCCAAGGGTTGTGCACGGCACCAAAGTAAGATGACTCATTGTCCGAGCCCATGGCGAACTCATCCATGCTGGTTTTGCCAAGCATAACCAAGCCTGCATTTTGGCAGTTTTCAACGATGGTAGCGTTGTAAGGCGCTACAAAGTTTTCTAGCATTTTTGAGCCACAAGTGGTTAAAACGCCTTGGGTACAAAAAATGTCTTTATGAGCCAGTGGCACGCCCGTCAAGTCTGCGCCTTTGCCTTCTGCCAATAATTTATCAGCGGCGGCGGCTTGCGCTAACGCTTGTTCAGGCGTGACCGTGATAAAGCTGTTGATGGCTTTATCATGCTGGGTAATCCGATTGAGAAAGTGCTGGGTAAGTTCGGTACTGCTAAAGTCTTTATTTTTTAGACCTGCCGCCAATTGGGCAACCGAAAACGTATGTAGTTCAGACATAATTTTCACTTATAATTAATTAACAAAAATTTGACAAGTTATTCGATGAGCTGTGGTTTATTCAATGACCTGTGGTACAAGGTATAGACCATCAGCGACACTTGGCGCAATGGACTGATTTAGCTCACGATTGACTTCGACCCCATTACCGCCAATAACATCTTCACGCAGTGGCTGGGTCATATCATGGACATTGGTAAGCGGGGCGATATTGTCAGTATTGACCTCTGCCAAAATATCCATCATTGATAGGATTTTGCTTAGGTCATTGGCATAACTATCTGCCTGCTCAGCGGTCACGCCAAGTCGAGCAAGTTTGGCGATGTTCATAATTTCATCAGTTGAAAGCGTCTGCGACATGATGAGTTCCTTAAGTACAAACAAAAATAAAAAATGGACAAACAAGGCAAATGTTCGATGCGATTTTAAACCAGTCAATTATAGCAACAGGCTATAATAAAAGAGGATAAAACCTGATAAAAAACAGTTGCATAAGTTTAGTTGCTTTTAATAACAAATTTGAAAAAATAGAGTGATGTGACCTAAATAATTTGTCACAAAAAATTCGTGAATAAAGATAGAATGTGATTAAATCACTATATTTTGCGATATTTTACCGCTATAATCTAGCACTATTCTTACTAAACGCAAATTAATCGCATTAAAGTCACTATCGCCTAAACCGCTTTAAAATCATCGTCACCTTTTTTATCTAAAAAGATAGCCTTTTAACTATTAATCGTTAAGAGTTTCTTGCTATTTTTTATGTAAAATATAGCGGCTGTAAGCAGCTTGCTTCAGATTTTTTGTTAGTGGTCGCAATAGGGTAGTTTTAAAACATCGGCATTAAAAGCTTTTAAATAAATGCTTTTAAAAAATGCGTCGTTGACTCGATATGCGATTAGACACCCCGCTAATTTCTGCTTTGCTTGCAGTGTAGTTTTGTTATCACTGGGAAATGATACATGAGCCTTTTCGGATTTTTATCAAGTAATATCGCCATCGACCTTGGCACTGCCAACACGTTAATTTTCACCCCAGGTAAAGGTGTGGTCCTCAATGAACCAACGGTTGTTGCGCTTCGTAGTAACCGTACCCAAAATCCTACCGTTGCAGCAGTCGGTATTGATGCCAAACAGATGCTAGGTCGTACCCCAGATAATATCACTGCGATTCGTCCACTCAAAGACGGTGTGATTGCCGATTTTGAAGTCACCCAAAAAATGCTCAAGCATTTTATCAACAAAGTGAAAGTGAAACGCTTTTTGGCCAATCCAAACGTGATTGTTTGTGTGCCTTGTAAATCAACCTTGGTAGAACGTCGTGCGATTCGTGAAGCGGTTGAATCAGCAGGCGCAAACAAAGCCTTATTACTTGAAGAGCCTATGGCAGCTGCGATTGGCGCCGGGTTACCCGTGCATGAAGCCAGCGGTTCGATGGTGGTGGATATCGGGGGTGGTACCACAGAGATTGCGGTGATTGCGCTATCAGGCTGCGTGTATGCCGACTCCATCCGTATCGGCGGTGATGTGTTCGATGAAGCGATTATTACTCATGTCCGCCGTACCCATGGCTGTGTGATTGGTGAAACCACGGCTGAACGCATCAAAACTGAAGTAGGGACGGCAATTGAAGATCCTGAAAACCCCTTGGAGGTGGAAGTGCGTGGTCGTAGTATGGCAGAAGGCGTGCCTAAATCATTTGTGGTGACATCCGCCGAAATCCAAAAAGCCTTAAGCGACCCTATTGCGGGTATCATCTCAGGTGTCAAAGCGGCGCTTGAGCAAACCCCGCCTGAATTATCAGCCGATATCGCGGAGCGTGGTATTGTATTAACGGGTGGTGGTGCACTATTACGCAATCTTGATGAGCTGATTTCACGCGAGACAGGCTTACCCGTCACGGTAGCCGAAGACCCACTGACTTGTGTCAGCCGTGGTGGTGGTAAAGCGTTAGAGTTTATCAATAACAAAGCATTGAATATGATTTTTGTCTGATGTTAACTGATGTGTTACCGTTAACCGCTATTTTTTAATAGCGGTTTTATTGCTTTATTGACAAGATGATTTTACGATAGCTTTGTTTAAAAGATTTTTGCTATCCTGATGGCTTGTTATCGCGCGCTGTATTGACCGTCACGGATTTTGCTTGGATGTTACTTATGTCACTTACTATTTTTACCCAACAACCGCTCGCCATTCGCAAGACCCTTATTGTGGTGTTTGCGGCGATTGTGCTGATGTTATTGGATAGTAAAAATAGCAGTTGGTTTCAGCCAGTACGTACCGCGACCCATGCCGCCATGCAGCCCATCTATCAAGTATCGGCTTATCCAAGTTTTTTTGCAGGCTGGCTTGATAGTACCATGACCGAAAAAGAAGCGTTACGCCGTGAGAATGTCCAGTTAAAAGCTGAGCTTGTGCATGCCAAAGCGCAATTGCAGCAGCAAGACTATCTTGTTGCGCAAAATGCCCGACTGCAAGGGATTTTATCTGCCACCACGCCAGACCAGTTTAATTTGCTGTTGTCGCACGTGATTGGTACCGATAGCAATCCACTGCGGCAAATGGTGGTCATCAATAAAGGCAGCAAAGACGGGGTAATTGTCGGGCAAACGGTGATCGATGAAAACGGCATTCTTGGACAAGTCGTCAATGTTTATCCCGATACCTGCCGTGTGGTGTTAATCAGCGATGACCAACAATCCGTTGCAGTGACTATCAAACGTACCGGGCAAAAAGCCATCGTATCGGGCAAAGGTAATCCGCAGTATTTGGTGCTAGACTATATCTTTAAGGCGTCGGATGTACGCATTGGCGATGAGCTGATTTCATCGGGGCTTGGCGGTCGTATTCCTGCCGGATTTCCTGTTGGGCGCGTGGCAAAAGTAGAAGCTGAGCAAGCGGGCGGCTATGCCAAGATTATGGTGAAACCCGCTGCCAATTTTATCAATACGTCTTATGTTTTACTGCTTCAGCAAAAGGTTTAAAATCACTGATTATGGTCGTCGTTCAGCGCAAAAAAACCAAACAGCATTTATATATTGTGATGGCAATCAGTTTTATCATCGCATCGGTACTCAGTGTGTATCCGCTGTCGGCAGAGATTGCGCTATTTCGTCCGATGTGGATGATCATGATGCTGATTTTTTGGCTGATATTTCAACCGACTTTAATTGGGATGGGATTGGCGTTTGTGGTTGGTTTGTTTGCTGATTTACTCACAGATAGCCGAATCGGTCAGCAAGCCTTATGTGCAGTGTTGGTGGCGTTTTTTATTAAGTTTGTCAGTGGTTATTTACGCCAACTGTCCTCAAACTTGGTATGGCTACTTGCGGGCGCCTGTTTGCTGATTTATCAACTTGCGTTAATTTTTCTGCATTTATTTACCCAAGGGGTGTTTGCACCCCAATTACTTTATACTGTTGCCGTCAGTACCTTAATTTGGCCACTGTTAGTCGCTGTTATGCTGCGTTATACGCGATAAGCGTATTGAGAAGTTATTATGTATCAATTTAATGCCACTATACCGATTATCTTGGCGTCCACCTCACCGAGGAGGCGTGAGTTGTTAGACCAAGTCGCGGTGCCATATACTTGCGCGGCAGTCAACATTGATGAAACACCACTAGTAGAGGAATCGGCGATAGACTATATTGGGCGTATGGTTAGTCAAAAAGCGCAAGCCGCTTTACAAGTTTTGCCAACCGCTATGACCGAGTGTGTGGTGATTACCGCCGATACTATTGGGGTATTGCGTGATGGGGCAGTGCTACAAAAACCTAGCGATTTTGCCGATGCTTGTGCGATGTGGCGGCAAATGAGCAATGCCTCGCACCAAGTATGGACTGCAGTGCAAGTGAGCCGAATGGCGCAGCGTGGCGGTCAATGGCAGATGGATTATGCTGAGCGTACTGTGGTGAAAACTGATGTCAAATTTATTGCGCTCACTGACAGCATGATGGCACATTATTGGCATACGGGCGAACCACAAGACAAAGCTGGCGGTTATGCCATTCAAGGGCTGGGCGCTGCGTGGGTCAAAGCGATTGACGGTAGCTATAGCAATGTGGTTGGACTGCCACTGGTAGAAACTTTAGACTTGCTTTCTCAGGTGATGCAAGCCCATTAGTAAAAATAAACTTAAAAAAAGCCATAAGTGCAAATCTTATGGCTTTTTTATCATGTTTTAAAGGGTTAACCCAATGTCGCTTTGACCAACTTTGAGATCAAAGCGGGGTCAGCGCGACCTGCGGTTTTGACTTTTAACGCATTCATCACAGCGCCCATTTGCTGCATTGAAGTGGCACCTTGCTCAGCAATTTCAGCAGCTACCAGATTGGCAATTTCTGCTTCACTCATGGGTTGTGGCAAGAATTGACTAATCACATCAATCTCGAATTGTTCTTTTTGTGCCAAGTCTTCCCGACCATTGGCGGCAAAAATCGCGAGCGACTCTTGGCGCTGCTTGGTTTGCTTTTGTAAGATGTCTAGTACACCTGGATCATCGAGCGTTATTTGGCGGTCAATTTCGATTTGTTTTATCACCGCTTGTACGTTGCGTAGCACTTTAACTTTTTCAAGCTCACGCGCTTTCATGGCGGTTTTGACCACATCGGTCAGGGTGTCTTTTATGGTAGTCATGGTTTTAACGCTCCCTAATGTTAGCTAATGGCGTTTTTAAAATTGTGGTTAGCAACATAGCATAAAAAAATCCACTTAACAAAGTGGATTTTATCATTTACTGGTATTGGGTTGTCTGTCGACAAATTACCTTAGTAAAGACGAGTCGTGCGTACTGATTCACGTGACATTTTCTTTTTGTAACGTTTTACCGCAGCTGCTTTTTTGCGTTTACGTTCTTGAGTTGGTTTTTCATAGAACTCATGTTTACGTACATCTGCTAAAATACCGGCTTTTTCACAAGCACGTTTAAAGCGGCGAATTGCGATATCTACAGGTTCGTTCTCTTTTACCTTTACTGCTGGCATGTAGACTCCTTAAGTCTAGGCTTATTGATAGACAGTTACCGTGCTATCAACAAAGCGGGGTTAGTGGGTCAGGAACATTAATCCGGCTGTATAGGTGATTATTAGCCAACCTACCCATGGTTTGGCATCAGCTCAGATTAGGATAAAAATAGGTGCGAATTTTAACTAAATATTGCATGTAAGTCAATGTAAATTTTAGCTTTTTCATAACCTGTTAAATTAAAAAATCCTCCTCCTAGCCAATTGCCCTATTTTATCTAGCCAGTAAAAAAATTTTGCCGGTTAGCGTAACAAAATACACAATGATAGTAATGATTTAGCAAGGTGGCTTTAAAATGTTATTTTATTCATACCGCAGTAATGCTAATATAGTCACTAATTCTCATGTGATAACAACATACTGCTAAATGTCGTACTAGCCATTTGCCAGTCGACATTACCACGTAAAACATTACCATGCAAAAACAGTTTGTAGGGCTATTAAAAATTTATACATTGATGTGAAATTAGATTTCACCTTATTTGAAAGGAAAAGGTTATGCTACCGATATCAACACGCAATGCCACGCTAGCCAGTCTTATGCTTGCCTTAGGTCTTACCATGAGCGCATGTAGTAAGCATGAGTCAGCTGAAAGCAAACCAACCGAAGAAATTGCCGCACAGCAAGGTGAAATCGCTCGTGCAAACCATCCCATGCCAGTGGCTTCACAGCCTGCTTCATTTGTACCACCAACAGCCGCCTCAGCCGCTGCCACCACGACGACAGCAACCGCTACCCCAGTTTCTGCTGATGCTGGTGAAAAATTGTTTGGTAGTGTGTGTACCACTTGTCACACAGCAGGCTTGATGGGCGCACCAAAACTTGCTGATAAAGCCGCTTGGGCACCTCGCATTGCGCAAGGTAAAGACACGCTTTATAAACACGCCATCGGCGGCTATCAAGGAAAATCCGGTGTAATGCCAGCCAAAGGCGGTAGTCAAGCCTCTGATGATGAAGTAAAAGCTGCCGTCGATTATATGGTCTCAAAAGCAAGCTAATGGGTAATGCGCCATTTATAAAATAAAGGCTATACATTAAAGCCTATGCAACAACTAGTATCTAGCACTTTACTAAATCCAGTCACTAGTAAACCAGTCACTAGCAAAATAGTTGGCTGGTTTTTTTATACGTTTTTTATACCCAATGTGCTTTGTTTTAACCCGCAGTTTGGTTATGATGAATGACTATGTTCAATCACCAAACCCTGTTAAGAAACCGCTATGACACCTGCCGTTAATCTTGCCAAAAAACTAAAAATCAACTTCCAATTACATGAATACCATCATGACGCTCATAGTGAAAGCTATGGGCTTGAAGCAGCAGAAAAACTACAAGTTGAGCCAAAGCGGGTATTTAAAACTTTGGTGGTGCAAGATGACAACGACAAACTCGCTGTTGCGATACTGCCTGTTGAGCATTTATTAAACCTAAAAAAAATCGCCAAGGCCATTGGCAGTAAAAAAGCACAAATGGCAGACCCTAAATTGGTAGAACGTACCACAGGCTATGTGCTAGGTGGGGTAAGCCCGCTCGGTCAAAAAAAACGCCTGCCCACGGTCATCGATCAGTCGGCACAACACTTTGCGACCATTTATTGTAGTGGCGGTAGACGCGGCTTGGAGATTGAGTTGTCACCGTCGGATTTAGCAGGCGCAGTAAACGCCAAGTTTGCAGATTTAATTCAAGAGTAAAGGATAACACCATGCCCAATGTCATTATTGAAGTGAGTCACGACCACATTATTAGTCAGCCCGATAACCTATTAGCGCGGGTCAATGATACGCTATGGCAGTCTGGCAACTTTAAGCTACAAAGTGATATCAAATCACGTATCTACTACCCAAACCACGTATTGGTGGGACTGAGCGATAGCGGAGATGAAGCCTTTGTTATGGCGCATTTTTATCTGATGCCAGGGCGTGATGACGCTACCATTCAATCATTAGCGCAGCGCATTGCCGATGCTATCAAAGCGCATCTGCAGGAATTCGAAAGTGAGGTACCTGTTGGTAGTTTACAGATTTGCGTCAATTCCACCATTCTAAGCACCAATTATGTCAAGCAGTATGTCGAATTCAAATAAAGAATTTAGTGATAAAAATTGGCTACTTTAAGCACATTTTTGCTGACTTTTGCCAACTGGTAAGATAGTAAGTTTAGCAACAAAACCTGCAGCGGCGCCGTTGCTGGCCATCAAATTGCGTGCGATGCGGATGGTGTAGTTGCCTGATTGTGGCAAGCAGCCTTGATAGACAATACCGCCTTTGCCCCCATCAAAGTTTCCCGTAGGAGATATGATAACACCGACCATTGGCAAATTCAGCATAGCCCCTACGAGGCATCAATACTAAGCTTGCATATTGATTTTTGCTAGCGTTGAATTGGTAAAGCAGGCTGTCTTGTTTGGGCGATAATTGACCAACCCACATTTTACTGGTTTGGTTTTTGCCAAAATGGATAACGGTCTGTACGGGTGTGGCATTGAGCGGGTGGGTCATCCCCAATAAAGATAAGACAGTGACCAACCGATAAGGTTTTAAAAATTTTGCCATGTTTTTAGCTTACTATGAGAAATCTGCAAGATACAAATAAGGATACACAACGGCTAGCCAATGACTAAACAGTCATTTGCGTTATTCTCAACTTATCGCAAACATAGTAAACTAGTCAAGATTTTGTTTTGTCTGCGGTATGTAAAAATTTTAACAAGCATCTTTTAAAGACATCGTGCAAAACATCATTTTTTCGGTTTTCCCCGTTGATTTCAACATAACTCAAGGAGTTAGCAATGATTTATCAAGGAAATAGCATCTCGGTATCGCTACTCGAAGACGGTATTGCTAAATTAAACTACGATAATCAAACTGAGAGCGTTAATAAATTTGACCAAGCCACCATCAAAGAATTTGGCGAAGCAGTCACGGCATTAGAACAATCTTCAGACGTTAAAGGTCTCATCGTTACTTCAGGAAAAAAAGTTTTCATCGCTGGTGCAGACATCACTGAATTTGTTGGTAACTTCAAAAAACCAGAAGGCGAGATTGCTTCTTGGGTATTTGACATCAACAAAACATTCAACCGTTTTGAAGATTTGCCTTTTCCAAAAGTTGCGGCAATCAATGGCGCATCCATGGGCGGTGGTACAGAGATGACGTTGGTGTGTGACTACCGTGTCATGAGTGACAAAGCTAGCATCGGTTTACCCGAAGTTAAATTGGGCATCTTCCCAGGCTTTGGTGGTTCAGTGCGCTTGCCACGTATCATCGGTATCGATAACGCTTTAGAAATCATCGCAACTGGCGAAGCACAAAAACCAGCCGCTGCATTGAAAGTCGGTATGGTGGATGCGGTTGTTGCCGCTGACCAGTTAGAGGCCTCAGCGATTGATTTAGTCAAAAAATGTATCGCAGGCGATCTAGATTGGAAAGCTCGCCATGACGAAAAAATCAATCCAGTAAAACTCAACGCCCTAGAACAAACCATGGCATTTAACTCAGCCAAAGGTGTATTGTTCTCAAAAGCCAATCCAGCCCAGTACCCAGCGCCAAAAATCGCCTTAGAGTCCATCGAAAGACACGTGAACCTACCACGTGACAAAGCGTTAGAAATTGAATCTGCAGGTTTTGCAAAAGCAGCAAAAACCCCACAAGCAGAAAGCCTAGTCGGTCTATTCTTAAACGACCAAGCGGTTCGTAAACTTGCTAAAACTCACAGCGCCAAAGCGCATGATATTAAAGAAGCTGCTGTATTGGGCGCAGGTATCATGGGTGGTGGTATCGCTTACCAAGCCGCCTCAAAAGGCTTGCCAATCATCATGAAAGACATCAAGGCAGAGCAACTTGACTTAGGTATGCGCGAGGCCAGCAAACACCTATCAAGCGGTATGGCACGCGGTAAAGTAACCCCAGCACAAATGGGCGAAACCTTAAGCCGTATCCGTCCTACGCTCAACTACGGTGATTTTGGTGAGACTGACATCGTGATTGAAGCGGTTGTTGAAAATCCAAAAGTTAAACACGCGGTATTAAAAGAAGTTGAAGGGCTAGTTAAAGACAACTGTATCCTAGCATCTAACACTTCGACCATCTCTATCACCTATTTAGCTTCGGTACTAGAGCGCCCAGAAAACTTCGTCGGCATGCACTTCTTTAACCCAGTCCATCGTATGCCCCTAGTTGAAGTAATTCGTGGTGAAAAATCAAGCGAAGAAGCGGTAGCGACTACGGTAGCGTTAGCAGAAAAAATGGGTAAAGTGCCCGTGGTGGTAAATGACTGCCCAGGCTTCTTAGTTAACCGCGTATTATTTCCTTACTTCGGTGCGTTTGACTTATTGATCAAACAAGGTGCTGACTTTGTTCAAATCGACAAAGTCATGGAAAAATTTGGTTGGCCAATGGGTCCTGCTTACTTGATGGACGTTGTGGGTATTGACACAGGCGTTCATGGGGCAGAAGTCATGGCGGAAGGCTTCCCAGACCGTATGAAACCAGACTACAAAGTGAGCGGTCAGATATTGTTTGAAGCCAATCGCTTAGGTCAAAAAAATGGCGTTGGTTTCTACAAATATGAAACGGATAAAAAAGGCAAGCCAGTTAAAACTGCCGATCCACAAACCGTTGAATTATTAAAACCCTTTATCGATGCGCCAAAACAGTTTGAAGACCAAGAAATCATCGATCGTTTGATGATTGCATTATGTAATGAAACGGTTCGCTGCTTAGAGGACAACATCGTATCGACGCCTGCAGAAGCAGACATGGCGATGATTATGGGTATTGGTTTCCCGCCATTCCGTGGTGGCCCATGCCGTTACATCGACCAAATCGGTCTACAAAATTACCTAGCCCTTTGCGACAAATACGCAAGCTTAGGTAAAGCCTATGAAGCGCCACAAATGATTCGTGATATGGCGGCAAATGGTAAAACTTTTTACCCACAAGCGTAATCGACGATTATAAATTTTAAGGAGAATAAAATGACTACATTAAGTCCAAAAGATGTCGTGATTGTCGATGGCGTTCGTACCGCAATGGGCAAATCAAAAAATGGTATGTTCCGCAATGTACGCGCTGACAGCATGTCTGCGGAGCTTGTTAAAGCCTTGGTAGCGCGTAACCCGTTTGATACCAAACTTGTAGAAGATGTCATCTGGGGCTGTGTCAACCAGACCCTAGAACAAGGCATGAACATCGGCCGCAACATCGGTTTATTGGCTGAATTACCACGTACTACGGCAGGTCAAACGGTCAACCGTTTATGCGGTTCATCCATGCAAGCGCTTCACACCGCAGCGGCACAAATCATGACCGGTCAAGGTGATGTGTTCATTATCGGCGGTGTTGAGCATATGGGTCACGTGGGTATGATGCACGGTATTGACATCAATCCAGAGGCTTCAAAATACTATGCAAAAGCCTCTAACATGATGGGTTTAACCGCTGAAATGCTTGGACGTATGAATAACATCAGCCGTCAAGAACAAGATGCGTTTGGTGTAGAATCACATCGCCGTGCCTGGGAAGCGACACAGCAAGGTCGTTTCAAAAACGAAATCATCGGCATTGAAGGTCATGACGAAAACGGTAACCTACAACTTTGCACCATCGATGAAGTGATTCGTCCCGATGCCAATATGCAATCATTTGCGGCATTACGCCCCGTATTTGATCCTAAAGGCGGTACCGTAACAGCTGCCACCTCATCAGCCTTATCTGATGGTGCATCTGCGATGCTTATCATGTCTGCGCAAAAAGCCAAAGATTTAGGTCTAACACCGCGCGCCCGTATTCGCGGTATGGCAGTTGCAGGCTGTGATGCCGCTATCATGGGTTATGGGCCAGTGCCTGCCACCAAAAAAGCCTTAAAACGCGCTGGCATGAGCATCGACGATATGCAAACCATCGAGCTAAACGAAGCATTTGCCGCACAAGGCTTATCAGTTCTTAAGGGCTTAAACCTACAAGACAAACTAGACATCGTTAACCTAAATGGTGGCGCTATTGCGTTAGGTCACCCACTAGGCTGTTCTGGTGCGCGTATCACCACCACACTTCTAAATGTGATGGAGCAACAAGACACCCAACTCGGTCTTGCCACTATGTGTATTGGTCTGGGTCAAGGGATTGCCACCATTATTGAACGTGTATAAGCAGTTTGTTGTAACAAAAACCCTTGATTTCAATCAAGGGTTTTTTTACGCGGCCAGTTTTCTTCACCCATGTTTTTTACTAATATTGCTTTACCATAAAGTCTAAGAAATTTTTTGCCAAATCTGTTATGTTGTCTAGATAAAATAGATAAATATAGGTGTATTGTGAGTTTATTCCAAAATCTACTAATTATTTGTATATTAGTGTTGATTTCCAGTTTTTTCTCCATCTCCGAAATTGCCTTGGCAGGTGCTAGGCGCATCAAGCTAAAGCTGTTGGCAGAATCGGGTGACAATCGCGCCAATAAAATTTTACATTTACAAGAAAATTCTGCCGAATTTTTTGCTACCTCACAAATAGGGCTAAATGCCGTGGCAATTTTGGGCGGTATTGTCGGTGAGTCTGCGCTTCGTCCCTACTTTATTGACCTTATTTCGCCATTTTATCAAGGCAAAATGCTTGATAATATCGGTTTTATAATGTCATTTTTGCTAGTCACTTTGTTGTTTATTTTGTTTGCTGATTTGATTCCCAAACGCATTGGCATGATTAACCCAGAACGCGTGGCGTTAGCGGTGATTGAGCCTGTCTTGTTGTCAATCAAAGTATTTAAGCCGCTGGCATGGATTATCAACGGGCTGGCAAATCTGATTTTTAGAATTTTCAAAATCAACATGGTAAGAGAAGAAAATATCACCTTTGATGATGTTTCTGCCGTGGTGGATGCAGGAGCGCAAGCGGGGGTATTGCTCAAGCAAGAACATCACTTTATCGAAAACGTTTTTGAGCTTGAAGAACGTAATGTGCCCTCTAGCATGACCACCCGTGAGGATGTGGTGTATTTCACCCTTGGCGAGTCTGAGCAAAGTATTCGCCAAAAAATCGCCAATTACCCGTATTCAAAATTTTTGGTATGTAAAGACCATATTGATGAAGTGATTGGGTATGTCGATACCAAAGATATTTTGGTAAAACTTCTTAGTAACCAGTCGCAAATTTTGCTCAATGAAACTACGATTCGTAATGTATTAATCATCCCCGATACCTTAACCTTATCCGAGCTGCTAGATCGTTTTCGCTCCAGTAAAGAAAAGTTTGCCGTGGTGATGAACGAGTATGCGCTCATTGTCGGTGTCATTACGCTATCTGATATCATGATGACAGTGATGGGAGATTGGGTCGCACCGATTGAAGATGAGCAGCAGATTATCCAGCGTGATGAATTCTCATGGCTGATTGAAGGTACCACGCCGATTGAAAACGTCAAACATGCGCTCGGTATCGAAGATTTTCCCGATTGGGACAATTATGAAACTTTAGCGGGTTTTATGATGTACAAACTGCGCAAAATTCCTCGCCCTGCGGATTTTGTTGAATATCAAGGTTATAAATTTGAAGTAGTCGATATTGATCATCATAAAATTGACCAGTTACTTGTGACGCGTAATTTCAAAGATGAAGAAGAGCACATTATCAGTGATAGTTAGTCAAAGTGATTGAGTAATACGGCCGCTTTGACTTGAAATTGATTAACTTTTTTCACGTTTCTTGTTAAAGTAGTTCATGGTTTCACCAAATCGTGAACTTTTTTCTTTTGGGCTTGGCAAACGGTAAAATTATTTTATGCTTGAAATCCGCCACCTTCAATTATTGACCGCACTACGTGAGCAAGGCTCGCTTGCTGCCGCGGCTGAGGACTTGTATGTCACGGCATCAGCGGTGTCCCATCAGCTCAAAGAAATCGAAAATTATTATGGTGTTAGCCTCGTCAATCGCCGCTCAAGACCGCTAAGCTTTACCCCAGCAGGCAAAGAAGTACTCAAACTTGCGGACAGTGTGCTACCGCAATTTAATCGTACCACCGCCAACCTTAAAAGACTGGGTCGTGGTCAAACGGGACAATTGCGTTTGGCCTCGGAATGTCATAGCTGTTTTGATTGGTTGATGCCTATCCTTAATCGTTATCGCAGGGAATGGCAAGATGTTGAGCTGGACTTTAGCTCAGGCTTTGAACCTGAGCCGCACCAAATGCTACTCGATGAAGAAATTGATGTGCTTATCACAGCCAGTCGCTTACCCTTGGAGGGAATCAGCTATCTGCCGTTATTCCAATATGAAAGTCGCTTGGTGTTGTCACCAACGCACCCATTAGTCGATAAAAAATTGCCGATTTTGCCAGAAGATTTGATTGATGAAACGCTCATCGTCTATCCTGTGGAAGCCAAGCGCCTTGATATCATCGCGCATTTTTTTGCCCCTGCAGGACTTGCGCCCAAGAAACTAAGAACCACAGAATTGACTGCCATGTTAATTCAGCTGGTTGCGAGTGAACGAGGGGTTGCCTCGTTACCAAATTGGGTGGTCAATGAATACGAAAAAAAAGGCTGGGTAATATCAAGAGCATTGGGGGAAGGCGTGTTTTGCCAGCTTTATGCGGCGACCCGTACCACAAGTAAAGAGGTGGCTTATATCCAAGGGTTTTTGGATTTACTGCCAGAGATTAGCCATAAATCTACAATACCCGCCCATCATCGAGCCTAATTGATTAAACCTAATCAATTAAAAATGCTGGGTGTGACATTTTGACCTTACTTTTATGTTGATGTATGCCACACCCAAATTACATACCAACACACGCCAACAAAAGACACACCAACAGAAGCTAAGGCGAGCTCATCCAAACAAAGTAGAAAGGAATTACTTTGAAGCTAGGTTAACCTCTTCAGGGGCGATATGCGTTGTCGCTAATACTGTTGGCTCATCGTATTCAACTTTTTCAGTGACCAATTCTTCATGACGCAATGTCACAGGAATTTGCGTTTCATGACTGACATTTTGGGTCATTAACTGTACTTTTTCCGCCACAATGGTTTCAATATTCACTTTCGCTGTTTGTTGAAGTAGAGGAATCTCAATCGGGGTATCGCCTAAAGTAATCGCTTGCCCATTCACCATCAACTGTGGCACATTGACGTTATTAGTAACCACACTAACTAAATTATCATGAGAGGCACTAGGCTGCGTAAACACATGTTCAATCACTAACACCTCTTGATTGAGTGTCACAGGAACATTAACTGTTTGGCTGATGATTTTTTTTGATAATTTAATATTGTCTTTGATAAATCGCTCAATTTGCACTTGGGGGCGTTCAGCCAATAGTTCTAAGGTGTTAGTGGTATCTTCACGAAGATCAACAGTTTTAACAATGTTATCATGAATAGGGGTGTCATGAGTGTTTAGTTCGGTAGTATTTGTCATCGGGTTTTTCATAAAGTGTTTTCCATTGCAAAGTTATTGTTCCAAAATCCTGTAATAATATATAACAACCACAAAAAAGGCAGATGAAATCATCTGCCTTTTTCAAGCCAATGGCAACACCGTTGGCAGAAGTTAAACTTTATAGTAATCAATTATCTAATGATATTAATTATTAAAGTTTACGGGGCGCATTTGGATCAATTGCAGGTGATACATTACCATCGACGGTATCAACACCCGTTACACGCTCAACGCCATCTTTTTGTACATCTAACTCTTCACGACGAACGGTTTCATTAAATGTCTCAGTGCGAGTTTGTGCCACTTTATCTACGTTAACTTCTTCAGTGACGTAAGTTTGTTTGTTGACATTTGCACGTTCTGCTTCCAGTTCGACCTGAATAGTAGCATTGTCATTATCACCAATGCTGCGGTCAGTAGGTCTGTTAACTGGCGTACGCTGGATATGCGCTTGTTCTTCAGTTAACTCAACGTTGACAGTGCGTGGCTCAGACACAACGTGTTTACCAACTTTTAGTAAACCCGCTACGATTTTGTCTTTATTGACTGAAATGCGTTCTTCAAGTAACTGCAATGTATTAGGTGATTGGTAGTCGTTATCAGTAAGCTTAACAGGTGTAGCAGCACGGTCAAATACGTGACGGTCACGAACCGTTTGTTCTTCAATACTGTAGTTGTAGTCAGGATCGTAGCTATCCATTGTCTCAACAGTATCTCGGCTGAGCGAATCAAAGTATACATTGTCGTCTTGAATACGAGCTAGACCCGCTGGTACTAAAACTTCTTTCGAGCTAAACCAGCCACCTACATCAACAATGAAATAGCGAATACGGCCTGTGCTCTCATCAACTAAAGCACCTTGAATACTACCCACTTTGTCGCCATTGGCGCCATAAGCGGTTTTACCAGTTGGATCAAAATAATCGTTACCTAAAAGGTCAACGTGGGTGTCTTGGATATCGCGTAAACGTATTAAACTTGCCATGGAAAAATCTCCTTTAGATATCTTATTGTTTATTTTTTATTAAGGTAGTTAAGTTAAAAACTAAATAAATATAAGATAGTTTTTTATAGTTAAATGAAAATTGTTATAATAAAATTTTTAAAATTCAACAAATTAGATGTTTCACAGCTACTTGGCTGTTGAAACAGATGCTTAATTGTTGAAATCGCCGATGAGAAAAACGATGAAAAATGCCATACGCTTAATCGTTCGACTTGCAAACAAGATTACTGAAAAAAGCTCCCATTAAGTAGTAGGATTTGATAAATTTTTGTTTAGAGGGTGTAATTGGCAGTTGTCTTAAGTAACTTTTGCAACCAAGCGTAAAAAAAATTGGCTTTTAGCAATAAATTAAAAACATATAAAAAAGTCGGGTAGAGCACTTAGCGCGAAACACCATTGCCCACCCAATAAGGCGTTATAAAAGATAAGTAATAAAAAATAATGAGTTATCAACATATATATTAGGTGATTTTTAATGACAAAGTATCAGGGCAAAATAACCCGCTGGCAAGATGACAAAGGCTTTGGGTTTATTGAGCGGACGGATAACAATTTACAAAACTCAGCCATCTTTTTTCATATCAGTGAATACCGAGCAAACCAACGTCCTGTGCTTAATGAAGCGGTAGTTTTTGAAATAGGGCAAGGCAGAGATGGCAAACCCTGCGCTGTCAACGTGCAGCAACAGACGTTTGTCAGACAAAAAGTTGCGCAACAAAATGCCCGCCAAGTTCGTCAAGCTCAAAACGATCTTAAAAATAAAACATTACTCACGTGGGTGGCTATTGGGGTGCTGTTTTTTGTGTTACTGACCGCTGTTGTGCTGGTTAAGCACTTACCCTTATGGATTATAGGTTGGTATTTTGCGATGAGCTTGGCGACCTATCTGCTGTACACGCATGATAAAAAAGCTGCGCAAAATGGTGATTGGCGCGTGCAAGAAGCGTCACTCCATAAGTTAGCTTTTGCTGGGGGTTGGGTAGGGGCGGCGTTTGCCCATTGGTTATTGCGCCATAAATCAACCAAGCCAGAATTTCGTAGGGCTTTTTACTTGACAGTAATGGGGAATCTCTTAGCTTTAGCAATCATAAGTTATATCAACATGAAAATTAGATGATTGCTTGATAGATTGATTGTTATAGGTCGATTGTTAAGCAAAAAAAATCCCTAATATAGATTAGGGATTTTTTTAGCATGAGACGATTAGATTAACTCAATGGCTAAGGCAACCGCTTCACCGCCACCGATACATAGGCT
>NZ_DAMALV010000005.1:0-73321 GCF_032069585.1 Moraxella sp. CTOTU48268 | reverse complement strand
ATTAGATTAACTCAATGGCTAAGGCAACCGCTTCACCGCCACCGATACATAGGCTAGCAATGCCTTTTTTACCGCCTGTGCGTTTGAGTGAGTTGATGAGTGTGACTACGATACGCGCACCTGATGCCCCCACGGGATGACCCAATGCACAAGCACCGCCTTCGATATTAACCTTAGCATGATCGAGGTCATTTTCTTGCATAGCAAGCATGGTTACCATAGCGAATGCTTCATTGATTTCCCAAAGATCAACGTCTTCTTTGCTCCAGTCAGCTTTTGCTAAAACTTTTTTCACACACTCAATGGGCGCGATGGTAAATTCGCTTGGGTGTTGTGAGTGGGTGGCTTGGGCAACGATACGTGCGACTGGTTTTAAGCCTTTTTCCTTGGCTTTGTCTTCTGACATCAATACAACGGCGGCTGCACCATCAGAGATTGAGCTTGAGTTAGCGGCAGTGACTGTACCATCTTTCGAGAACGCGGGTTTTAAGGTTGGGATTTTGTCTACATTGGCTTTGCCGGGTTGTTCGTCCGTGTCAATGACTACATCGCCTTTACGAGTTTTGACAGTAACCGGAACGATTTCGTTTTTGAAGTGACCTTCATTGATGGCGGTGTTGGCGCGTTTTAGCGATTCGATAGCAAATGCATCCATCGCCTCACGTGTGATACCCCGTTTATCTGCCATTTCTTGCGCAAATGCACCCATTAACTTGCCGGTATCAGCATCTTTAAGACCATCTAAGAACATGGTGTCTTTGATTTCGCCATCACCCATGCGGTAGCCACCACGTGCCTTTGGTAGTACATAAGGGGCGTTGGTCATTGATTCCATACCACCTGCTACCACGATATCAAACTCACCACTACGAATTGAGTTGGCACCGAGCATAATGGCTTTCATACCAGAACCACAAAGTTTGTTGACATTGATTGCGCCTGTGGCATCTGGGATACCTGCTTTACGCATCGCTTGACGCGCTGGGCTTTGACCTGCACCCGCGGTTAAAATACAACCCATGATAACTTCGTCAATCTCTTCTGGTTTTACGCCGGCACGGTTGACGGCTTCTTTAATGACGGTTGCACCAAGCTCTGGCATTGATACTTCGTTCAAATCACCTTGGAATCCACCCATTGGGGTGCGAACGCCATCCACGATTACGACTGAATTTTCCATATTAAATTTCCTTTGAGTTAGGGTTTCTGTTGTCACAAGCAAACTACGACCTAAATCACTAGGGTCTATAAACAGGGTTGTAAACGGCAACCATGCCAATCACAATAGATGTTTTAAGTTTTGCTAATGCGATACATTTCATATTATCATAGTTAAAATGTAAATTAAACTACTGAAAATACTGTAAAATATCTCAGTCAAGTCTACCTAAATTTTACTGCATTAACTCATCCAACCGAATGCGCACCACCTTATCGGTCACGGTATCTAACGCTTCAATTTTTGCAATCGCTTCATTCATATTGCGCTCAACGACGGGGTCAACCATAATAATGACTGGCAAATCAGTGCTAGTATCATCATGTGCTGGCTGTTGCAAAATTGCATCAATACTAATTTTAGACTCACTTAAAATGCGGGTGACTTCTGCTAGTACACCTAAATCATCTTTGACCTGTAGGCGCAGATAGTAGCCTGTGATCATTTCATCGCTTGATAAGATGCGTGTGTTATTTAGTGTCTCAGGCTGGAATGCCAGATGCGGCACCAAATTTGCGGTTGAATCATTGGTCTCTGCAAGGGCGCGTACCATGTCCACCACATCTGCCATCACAGCGGATGCAGTTGCCCCCGCCCCGGCACCCGAACCGTAATACAAGGTTTGTCCGACAGGCTCTGCGTCAACCATGATGGCATTTTTTACCCCATTCACATTGGCAAGTAACACCTGTTTTGGAATCAAAGTCGGATGTACACGTAATTCAATACCTTCTTCGCCATTGTCTAGAATACGACGTTTAGCAAACCCTAAATGCTTGATACGGTAGCCAAGCTCGTTGGCATAACGCACATCTTGCTTGGTGATTTTGGTAATGCCTTCACAGTAAACTTTGTCAAATTGCAATGGAATACCAAATGCAATTGACGCAAGCAGCGTCAATTTATGCGCAGCATCAATCCCTTCGACGTCAAATGTCGGATCGGCTTCGGCATAACCCAGCGCTTGGGCTTCAGCGAGGACATCTGCAAAGTCCCGCTTTTTATCGCGCATTTCAGTCATGATAAAGTTGCCTGTACCATTGATGATGCCCGCAAGCCAATCGATTTTGTTGGCAGCTAAACCTTCACGTAAGATTTTGATAATCGGAATACCGCCGGCAACCGCGGCTTCATACGCTACTTTGACGCCCTTGGCATCCGCCTTGGCAAAAATCTCATTGCCATGTTCTGCTAGTAAGGCTTTGTTGGCAGTCACAATATGTTTGCCATGCTCGATTGCCGCTAAAATCACCTCTTTAGCCGTGGTGGTACCGCCCATCAATTCCACCACAATATCCACATCCGCTTGCTGAACGATATCAAGCAAATCGGCAGATTGTTTGATGTCTGTTGGAATATCGGTACGGTTGCGACGCGTGCCTACGTGGGTAATTTTAATCTCACGTCCTGTGCGACGCGTCATTTCGTCAAGATTGTTTTGTAGCAGTTCAACCACCCCAGTACCCACAGTACCAAGCCCTAAAATCGCTAATTGAATAGGTCGATTATTCATAAAAAAAATTCTCAAATGTCAAAAATATAAAAATAAAAGTTTAAAAATTGGCTAGCTAAATATACCATGCTAACTTGTGATTGGTAAGGTATAAAATCCAATTGCCCAAAAAAATTAAAATAAAAAAACCAGCTAATGATGACTAGCTGGTTTTTATCCCATCAGGGGTGAACTTATTTGAGGTTGAGTGCCTGTGCCAATTCAGCAGGTGGCAGATAACCGCCAAGTTGATGACCTTCTGTGTCAAACACGGCTGGGGTGCCATTGATACCCAAATTTGCACCTAACTCATAAATTTTACGTACGGGGTTACTGCAAGTCGGTGCATTGATAGGCATGCCCAATTTGGCATCGGTTAAGGCTTTTTTGCGGTCGCTACTACACCAGATTTTTTCCATGATAGGCATGGTTTGTTCACTACGTGGCCAAGGTAGATAGCGCACTTCGATACCCAGTGCATTTACCTCATTGATTTCACTGTGAAATTTACGGCAATAACCACAATCTGCATCGGTAAATACATAGATTGCCGCTTTCGTCTGCCCCTTGGCGGGGAAGATAATCATGTCTTTTTTATCGATGGTGGCAAGGCTAGCTTTCGCATCTTGCGCTTGCAAGTTCGCTGAGATATGCTCAGGTTTAGCACCACCGACTTTGATGATATCCCCTTGTACCACATATTGACCTGTCGCATCGGTAAAAAACGCCGGTAAACCTTCGGCTTTGACCCAATAGATGTTTGGCATACTGGTCGCTGTCACCGAGGTGATTTTGGCGGTGATACCTGATTTGGCTAAATTTGCCGATAGCAGTTGCTGTAGCTGTGATTCATTTTTTGCCGCGGGGGCTGAGCTGTTAGTCGCTTCAAGTTTCTGAGTTTCAGACTTGGCGGGTGTGCGCGATTGGGCATTATCACAGCCTGCCAAACCAACCATGCCAGCCACGGCGATGACACTGGTAATTAAACGGGCAGTTAATTAGGTTTTAGCAGGATAAGTTGCAAAACGAATGAGCATGAGAAAACCCACAGAACGTTAATATAGGTTTTTATTTTACCATATTGTTATGATGTATGAGCGCTACCCCTGTCAACTTATTGTTAACAATCTACCAGGTCTACTAGGTCGGGGCTCACATTTTTGCCCGTCTCAATCTTTCCGTTTGTCTCAATCTTTCCGCTTGTTTCAATCTTTTAGTGCGCTAAAAGTAATCAGCTCGAAGCCAAGTTCTATTAATGGATTGAAAGGTTGTATAACTGAGAGTTTGTTTAACTAGGTTTTTTAAAAAAATTCAACGTTTAGGCAAATAACTATTGATAAGTTGCGATACAATTTAAACATTGTGTTTGAATGACAAATTTGTAAACTAACAAATCGTCAGCCAGTTTAATAACTATTATTATTTTTTCATCTTTTACTATTTTTTAGGAATTTATTATGGCAATTGCTAGTTTGTTAACCTTACTCGACGATATTAGTGTCATCCTAGATGATGTATCGGTGATGACAAAAGTCGCTGCCAAAAAAACGGCGGGCGTGTTGGGCGATGATTTGGCACTCAACGCCAATCAAGTATCAGGGGTAAAAGCCGATCGCGAGTTGCCTGTGGTGTGGAGTGTCGCCAAAGGCTCTTTAGTCAATAAAGCGATTTTGGTGCCGCTGGCTTTAATTATTAGTGCGATTTCGCAAGCCTTGGTGACCGGGTTATTGATGATTGGTGGTTTATATCTGTGTTATGAAGGGGCAGAGAAAGTGGTGCACAAATTTTGGCCACATTCTGGGAGTAATGACCCTGAGCAAGCCGAGCGGGTAGCAGCCAATGCCGATGAAAGTGTGGATTTGGTGGCGCATGAAAAAGAAAAAATTAAAGGGGCAGTGAGGACAGATTTCATTTTGTCCGCTGAAATCATTGTGATTTCCCTCGGCACCATTGCGGCAACGGTGCCTTTACTGGATAAGGCGGTAACACTGGTATTAATTTCACTCATCATGACAGTGGGTGTGTATGGCTTTGTGGCTATGATTGTCAAGATAGATGATTTAGGGCTGCACTTGCAGCAAAAGTCGTCATCAGCGGCACAAAGTATAGGTAAGGCATTATTAGCCTTTGCGCCTATTTTGATGAAGGTGCTATCAATCGCCGGTACTTTGGCGATGTTCTTGGTGGGTGGTGGTATTTTGGCACATGGCGTTGGTGCGTTACATCATGGGATTGAGCATTTAGGTGACTTGTCAGGGGTATTTTCAGGCTTAACCACCAACCTATTAAATGCACTGGTTGGTTTGGTAGCAGGTTTATTGGTAGTTGCAATCATGACAGTCATCTCAAAAATTCGCAACAAGCCTGCCCATTAGGAAAGCCCGCCCATTCATAGTATCTAAAATTTGTGGCTAAAATAAAAAAAGCAGTTCATGTTGAACTGCTTTTTTTATTGCTATACAGGCACGCAAACACGATTGAATTACTGATTGTGCTGCGGCGCTACCGCCTCATCGTGAGAGGGCGCTACGTCAGTTTGGGCAGTGGTCGTCGATTTTTTAGTGACAACCACGGCATTTTCCACCTTTTTACTAGTACGCGTTTTGGGTTTGGCTGCTGGTTTTTCGCTCGCCTTAGCTTTACGCGTACGGGTTTTCGGTGCTTTTGGGGTTGCTAAGGTCAGCATACCAACGGTTGCCGGTTTCATTTGCTCTGCCACACTTTCAATCATGTTCTTATAACTTACCGGTGTGGTTTTACGTTTTTGCGCCGCTGCTTCTGTGCTATCTTCTACGTCCGTTGCTTCAGCACCTTCGGTGCCAGTGTTAAGGTCTAATGCGGGTTCATCAGCTGTTTGCACTAAGTCAACGTCTTGATTCTGATTCACTATAGCATCATCCGCTATTGTTGTTGCAGAGAATGGCTCGGCTGGTTGGTTAGCGACTGGCGCATTGTGCGCTTGCAAGTAAGCTTCGACCAATTTACCTTGCTCAATCAACGCATGACCTTGCTCGCCCAAGCGCGCCACAATCCATGCGCCTACGCTACCTGCTTGATATGACAGGTGATTTTGGTTAGGTGACGCTGATTGCGTTGAGGCTGCTTCTACTTGACCTGTAACGCTGTCAGTTACATTGGAGTTAGGCTCAGTAACTGACGGGTTTGAGTCAGTCGGTGCTTGAGTGACAGCAGTATTAACCAAGGAGCCGCGTGGATCATTGATGGCGCGTTTAGTTACCGCTGGCAGCGCAGCGTCAGTTTTGCCTGCTTGGCGTTGGAACTGACTGGCGGGCAAAATGGCCGTATGATAATCATCCAAGTTTTGCGCAGATAGACTGGCATAACCATAATTTCTAAAGTACTGCCCAAAACGCTGTTGTTCAGCCACTACGACATTATCTTTTGCTGGGGTAGTGGTGGTAGCAGCTTGATGATTAAAGGCATCGATGGCTTGGATAAAGCAGCTAACCACGCTGTCGGTTGCCATTTTTTCAGCGGCATTATCTAAGTACTGGTTAATAAACTGACTCACCGTACCTGAAATTTTTGTCACCGAAGTGCTCACGACAGAGGCAACTGGGCTAAATTGCGCTTGGTAAGCCTTATAGACTTCGCGTGGGTCATTTTTGGCACGACCTTGGCTCGGTGTCACTGCCAGCTGTACAGTGGCAGGTTCAGCGGATAGCGCAGATGGCGTGGATGCTTTAGCAAGCTCTGCTACCTCATCATTTGACACTGTAACGCTGCTAGGGTTAACTGGCGTCTGAATTGCCTGTTCTAGTGTTGTGGGTTCGGTTGTCGTAGCCGATGCTATTGGCTGAACCTCAGGTTTTGCAATTTCCCCTTTGCTGGCATCTAGCGAGAGGTGCGTTATTTCAACCGCAGCTATAGGTTGCTGTGGTTCAGTTTTAAATACTTGAACTTGCACGCTGTTGGGGTCACGTTGTTTTGCGCCTTTCGGTTTTTCTGCTTTGGACTGGTTGTTTTTTCTACCATCGACAGCGGCAACAGCGGTATCAGTCGCTGTCACATCATTGATTACAACAGCGTTACTATCATCGTTCGCTAGTGTGACACGACGTTCTTTGACCCCGCGGCTGTCACGGCGACTATTCGGCTCGCGTTTTGGCAGCTCACTAGTTTTGGCAGTTTTTGACGCATCGTTTGACTTGTCTTTATTACTATCAGTGTCCTGTGATGAAACTTCTGCCTCACTCGTTTCAGATTGATAACGGTTTGGTTTTTTAGCCTTTGGTTTGCGGTTACCACGTTTACGGCGCTCGGCATCTTTATCGCTTGGTTCAGCCGTGGCTGAAGGTTGTTGAGACGATTCTTGATAAGGATTGGCGCTAGTTTCAATGGTGTTTGTTGTCACCGCAGGGATGCTTGCGGTCAATGCGGCGTGATTGATTTGACCTTGCACCCCCAAGCTTTGTGCGCCGGTATTGACGAGACTCTCAATCGCCGAAGCGGCATCTTGACCACTAAAATGTGGGGTGACTTGGGCTTGCTGGGTAGGAGCAAACAAGTTCGATAGCCAAGCGACTGCAGAAGTTGCAGGGGCAGTGGCAGCCGACTGCACGGGCTGTGGCGCGATGGCTTTGTCGGCCGCCGAGGTGTTGGCAGTTTGCTGAGATTTATTTGATGGCGTTGCAGGGTTAGGCGTGGTGTTGGCGGCGTTGCTAGCACTGCTCCAGGCATTATGATTACCTGTCGGTGCTACACGGCTGACTTCATTGTCATCGGTATGCCAGTTGCTAGTATCATAGCCACGGTCTTTATATTCTTGTTGTTGGCTTTCGGCGACACGCTCATAGCTCGATGGCGCGAACCCATCACTGTTATAAGTGATATTAAACTCGGGGGATTCAAGATGGGCATGCGGCAAGATGGTAATGCGGGTGCCACTTTCTTGCTCAAGACAGACGAGCGTTTCACGTTTTTCGTTGAGTAAAAATGCCGCGATGTCAGTTGGCACTTCGGCTTGTATTTCGCCATGACGCTCTTGTAGCGCCCGTTGTTCGATTTGACGCATGATTGATAAGGCAAGTGAACGCAAGTCACGAATCATACCGGTACCGTGACAACGCGGGCAGAGGTAACCTGTCGCTTCTTCAAGTGACGGACGCAAGCGTTGACGACTCATTTCAAGTAGTCCAAAACGTGAAATTTCAGCGAATTGGATACGGGCGCGGTCGTTTTTGGTGGCTTCTTTGAGACGATTTTCCACTTGTTTTTGGTGGTCATCGGTTGCCATGTCAATAAAGTCAATAACAATCAAACCACCCATATCACGCAGGCGTAATTGACGGGCGATTTCATCTGCTGCTTCTAAATTGGTATTAAACGCCGTTTCTGAGACATCCGCGCCTTTGGTGGCTTTTGATGAGTTGATATCGATTGATACCAGAGCTTCAGTTTGGTCAATTACAATCGAACCGCCGCTTGGCAAACGTACTTCACGTTGGTAGGCGGTTTCGATTTGTTTTTCAATTCCAAAACGGGCAAACATCGGCTCATAGTCAGTGTATTTGCGCAGTTTATTCGCTTGCTGCGGCATCACTGCTTCAATAAAATTCGCCGCTTCATTATAGGCGTATTCATTGTCGACCCAAATTTCCGTGATATCATCACGCAGGTAGTCGCGTACGGCACGGGTAACTACGCCCGCTTCTTGGTGCAACAGGCGAGGTGAGGGGAATTTTTGGCTTTGTTGTTGGATGCCTTTCCAGATGTTTAATAAATGGTCAAGGTCTTGTTGTAATTCATCCGTGGTTTTACCAATCCCTGCGGTACGGATGATAACGCTCATGCCTTTGGGTAGTCTTAGCTCGCTTAACGCTTGCTTCATCTCATCGCGCAACTTGCCAGAGATTTGGCGAGAGATACCGCCGCCACGCGCATTGTTGGGCATCAATACCAAATAACGACCCGCCAATGAAATCAGAGTAGACAAAGCCGCGCCTTTATTACCGCGTTCTTCTTTTTCCACCTGAACGATGAGTTCATCGCCTTCTTTAATCAGTTGTTTGATGTTATTGGTAGAGCGAGGGTCACCTGCTAGGTACTCTGGGGCGATTTCACGAATCGGTAAAAAACCTTGACGTTGTGAACCGTATTCCACAAATACGGCTTCAAGCGATGGCTCGACACGGGTCACATGACCTTTATAAATATTGGCTTTTTTTTGTTCGCGGGTACGGTTTTCTAAATCGAAATCATACAAATGATTGCCATTGCACAGGGCAACACGGATTTCTTCGGCGTGGGTAGCATTGATGAGGATGCGTTTCATGTGTTTTCTCCTAAACACACAAAACATACGAGGGTAGATAAATGTTGCTATCAAACATTATTATCAAATATTAGATGAAACAACGTCAAACAGTCTTGACTAGATTCGCTGATACCAAGCTTAGGCGGCTTGATAACAAGGTTTGTTGTTCACCAAAAATTGCATGATTAAGTCGGATTCTTGCCATATCGAGGTTGTAAGCCTGTTAGGTAAATACAGCCATCATGCTGGATTGGGGGTTGTTGCCCAAAACAATGTGCGTTTTAGAACAAATGAATGAACCCTTTTTCCCTATTGGTCAAAAAGTGTTAGCGTTAGTTTTCGCTTTAAATGGCAAGCCTGATAAGTTAGGTTTTACAAAGGCGTGGGCAATTTAAAATGGTAAATCGTCCAAAACCGTAAACGTTTATCTCAAAATCGCAACTACTGAGTTTATTTACCTAGGCGCATAATACGCTAATCGTTACCAGCAGTTTTGTGGTTGTAAGGCACAAAACCCACCATTTATCTGTTATCTCTATGTATCACTAATCTTTACAAACTATTTGAACATGTTTTCAAATGACAATTATCTTCGTTACTCGTATGTCGTGTGCTGATATTGATTAAAATCAGTCTTAAAATCTATAAATATTGGCAGTTTAGTGCGCCCTATCGTGAGTCATACTGCCATGAATAAATTTCGGCTGTATGGGCGACACCACAAGCGACAGTTTAATTATCCCGCATACACTACTTTGAAATGAAGCTTAACAGGGTTTAAGTCGAATTGATGGCGCGAATTCATAGCGGCACAGGCACTAAACTGCTAAACTATAGCAAATTTTTATGTAAACGGCTATCAAAATATGACAGAGCACTCGCAGTCTCCCAAACGTCCTGCCCATCCTAGCAAAAAACGCGACACCCCATCGCAACAATCGGCTCATCAAACCCCAAAACGCACGCCTAGCAAACAACCGCCTAGCAAACAACCCCAATCTGCAGATGACGATATTTTAGATTTTGCTAAAGTCAATTACTTGACCGTCACGCGCCAGCAGCATGACCAACGTGTTGATAATTTTTTGTTGGGTCGTCTTAAAGGACTGCCGCGCTCACATGTCTATAACATGATTCGTTCCGACGAAATCCGTGTCAATGGCAAACGCTGTAAACCCCACGATAAACTGCAGCGTAATGACGTGGTGCGTATTGCACCCATCAAGCTTGCCACGCGTGAAAAACCCGTGATTAGCCCTGACTTTGCCCAGAGCTTGCTTGAGCGCATTGTGTATGAAGATGAGGGTTTAATCGTGCTCAATAAACCATCGGGTATGGCGGTGCATGGCGGCAGTGGCGAGAGTTTTGGCGTGATTGAAGCCATGCGAGAAGCAACGGGTAAAAAATACCTTGAGTTGGTACACCGCATTGACAAAGATACCTCTGGCTTACTGATGATTGCCAAAAAACGCTCAACCCTTAAAACTTTACAAGAGCATTTGCGAGAAAAAACATTGCAAAAAACCTATCTGTGTTTGGTGGTAGGTTGGATAAGTAGCGAAACACAAACCATTGATAAACCGCTACTAAAATACACGTTGCCTGCCACACAAGAAGGCAAAAGCGGTGAACGCCGTGTCAAAGTAGATGTAAAATCCGAAGATAGCAAGCCAAGCCAAACCCAAATTAACGTGTTGCAAAAATTTGAGTTAAATGGTCAAAAAGTCAGCTTAATTGAAGCCAAACCGCTGACAGGGCGTACCCACCAAATTCGGGTTCATTTGGCGAGTATCGGGCATCCATTATTGGGTGATGATAAATACAATCCGAATGTAGCTAAAGGCGATAAAAGCGTGCGCCGTTTGTGTCTGCATGCCTATCAACTCGAAATTCCAGAATATGAAACAATTACAGCCGAATTGCCAGAGGATATGCAAAGTTTAATTGGTAATGAAAATGATTGAATATTATGGTTGGGTGTGTGTCCGAGAAGGTTTTGATGAAGCCAACGAATCTGAAGAGATGATGGGTAAAATTTGGCAAGAATTTCTTTCTAAAATAGATATCACCTTTAAAAATTTAGAAAATCAACAGATTAAAACGGGTATTCTAAATGGCAACTATCAATTTATGATTTTTGGGTTTCATAATCATAAATCGCAAGAATTTTTTGACGTTTTAGAAATTTATCAGTGGCTTGCTAAAAATGCTGTTGGCTCATATGGGTTGCTTCATTATTTTGACGATGAAGATAAAGCAGGATTCGACAATCAATTTCAAGTGTATAGTTTAAAAAAAGGTAAGTTTGAATGTCAGCAAGACAAATTATTATCTCCCTATTTTAATGAAATTGAAGATAGAAAATGACAACAAATAATTTCAAAGACAAATCGCTAATCATTTTCGATTGGGATGGCACGTTGATGGATTCGGTGGGCTTAATCGTCGATGCCATGCGCTATGCTGCTGGAAAGCACGGTTTAACCGTCACTGATGAAGCGACAAAATCTATTATCGGCATTGCGTTAGTCGATGCGTTTCCCATGCTATTTCCCAATGACAGCGATAAATATGATGAACTTTTAGCGACTTACTCAGAATATTATGTCAAGCATTGCGACAACGACAAACTGTTTGATGGTATTAAAGAATTGATTCAAGATTTACACGCACAAGGCAAAACACTAGCGATTGCCACAGGGAAAAAACGAAAAGGTCTGGAGCGAGTATTGCCAAACTCTGGAATTGAAGCGTTTTTCACAACTACCAAAACTGCTGACGAAACCGCAGGTAAGCCCAATCCGCTCATGCTGCAAGCAATTTTGAGCGAAACGGGTAAAACGGTGGAAGATGCGATATTGGTCGGTGATAGTATTCATGACATCCGTATGGCAAATGCAATACAGATGGATAGCATTGCTGTAAGTTATGGCTGTGAAAAAGCCGATGTTTTGGCAAAAGAACAGCCAACCAAGCTTGTGACCACAATCAATGAACTAAAACAACAGCTAATTTAGTTTAGCTTTGTGCAGATAACTAACTTCGAGTAGAATAACGGCAACTAAAAATTTTAAAAAGCTGTTAATAATGACCGAAGAACTACTCATCAACATCAGCCCATCTGAGAGCCGAGTCGCGGTGCTCGAAGATGGGGTACTCAACGAAATCTTTATCGAACGCCATAGCAAACTTGGCTCAGTAGGCAATATCTACCTTGGCACAGTGGTGCGCGTATTGCCAGGAATGCAGGCGGCGTTTATCGACATTGGGCAATCGCGCACCGCGTTTTTGCACGTCAATGATATGCAGACCCTGCGTCCTAAGCTCTCAGCCATTGAACCGCCAAAACCGCAAAATCCCGCGATTGACAACACCTTAGACCCTGACACCACTACGCTTGCGATGACCACAACCACCTATCAGCCACCGCCTAGCGAGTTGATAGAAAACCGCTTGTATGAAGGACAGCGTATCTTGGTACAAGTGATTAAAGACCAATTAGGCAGTAAAGGCGCACGACTGACGACGGATGTGTCATTGCCCTCGCGTTATTTGGTGTACTTGCCGTATGGTGAACATATCGGGATTTCACAGCGGATTGATGGCGATGAGCGAGAGCGGTTAAAAACACAGCTTGGCGAGCTGATGCACCAAGTCAATCTACAAGGCGGATTGATTGCCCGTACCGCTGCCGAAAATATCCCACAATCCAAACTTGAAGAAGATATTTATTATCTACTGCAGCTTTGGCGTATGGTGCAAGCCCGCCGGGAACAAACGCCGACCCATCGCCGTTTTGAGCTGATTTATCAAGATTTGTCGCTACCTTTGCGCGCGATTCGAGATTTGATTGGTGAGCAGACTGAAAGGGTGACGGTCGATAACGCCCGAGTGTTTGAAGCTATTCGTCATTTTGCCAAAGAATTTGTCCCACTGATATATCCACGTATTCAATTATATGAAGGCGAGCAGGCGTTATTTGATGTTCACCGCGTTGAAGAGGATTTAAAAGACGCGCTCAATCGCCGTGTTAATCTCAAATCAGGCGGTTATCTTATCATCGACCAAACCGAAGCCATGACTACCATTGATGTCAATACAGGCTCATTTGTTGGAGGGCGTTCCCTTGAAGATACGGTGTATAAAACCAATTTAGAGGCCACCCACGCCATCGCCCGTCAGCTGCGACTGCGTAATTTGGGCGGGATTATCATTCTTGACTTTATCGATATGCAAGAGCAACAACACCGCGATGACGTGCTAGCAAGCCTGCAAGAACAGCTCAAACGCGATTATGCCAAAACCAATATCAGCGAAGTCTCAGCGCTTGGGCTCATAGAGATGACTCGCAAACGCACGCGAGAGAGCTTACAACAACAGCTTTGTGAGCCGTGTCCAACCTGTGGCGGTAAAGGCTTTGTCAAAAGCGCCGAAACCGTGTGTCTGGAGATTTTCCGCGAATTGATGCGCTGCGCCAGAACCTATAATGCCCCTAAGAAATTTACCGTGGTCGCAAATAGCGGGGTGATTGATTTGCTTGAAACCATTGAAGCAGATACAGTGGCAGAGATGGAATATTTGCTGGGTCGTCCGATTAACTTGGAGAGTGATAACCGCTTTAATCAAGAACAATATGATATTTTGCTAGATTAGCCTATTGCTTTTACCCAAAAAATCGGTATAATACAGCCCACTTAACTTATTGCAGGGCGACGAAGATGATTCGTCAATTCATAAAAGAATAAGCCCTTTAATACAGTCGCTCCATTGTTTGCGACACGAAATTAAAGAAGACAGTTTCACCGACTATTAATAATGCTATCTATGTATTGCAAGTTAATGGTTTGAGTGGGACTGAAATTTTTTTATTTTCAAAAAGTGCCTGTCAAAAACAGGTAAAAAATGCAAGTTAGGTGTTTACTCAATAACAGCTTAACACCCAACGCAAATTAACCCATATCAAACTTTATATTAGGAGCTTACTGGCATGGCTAACCAGAAAATCCGTATCAGACTTAAATCTTTTGACCATCGTCTGATTGACCAATCAGCTCAAGAGATTGTTGATACCGCAAAACGCACAGGTGCACAAGTTCGTGGTCCAGTACCGCTACCAACTCGCATTGAACGCTTTAACATCTTAACCTCACCACACGTGAACAAAGATGCCCGTGACCAATACGAAATCCGCACATTTAAACGTATGGTAGATATCGTTCAGCCTACTGACAAAACAGTCGATGCACTGATGAAGTTAGATTTGGCAGCGGGTGTTGATGTACAAATCGCATTAGGCTAACCCCTTAGGGTAACACCTATATTGAATAACAGTAAAAATTAAGAGGTTAACAACATGGCGATCGGTTTAGTCGGAAAAAAATGCGGCATGACTCGTATCTTCACAGAAGCAGGTGTTTCAATTCCTGTAACTGTTGTTGAAGTTACTGCCAACCGTATCTCTCAAATCAAAACACAAGACACAGACGGCTACCAAGCTATCCAAGTAACAACTGGTGAACGTCGTGATTCTCGTGTTAATGCAGCTCAAAAAGGTCACTTTGCAAAAGCTGGCGTTGCTGCAGGTCGTGGCACTTGGGAATTTCGCGTCGAAGACAGCGAACTTGAAGGCCGCGAAGCAGGTAGTGAAATCGCTGCCGACTTGTTCCAAGTAGGTCAAATCGTTGACGTAATTGGTACCAGCAAAGGTAAAGGTTTCCAAGGTGGTATCAAACGCCACAACTTCCGTTCACAAGATTGGACACATGGTAACTCAGTATCTCACCGCGTTGTGGGTTCTACAGGTCAAAACCAAACACCGGGTCGTGTATTTAAAGGCAAAAAAATGCCAGGTCAAATGGGTAACAAACGTGTGACCGTACAAGGCTTAGAAGTGATTTCAGTTGATGCTGAAAAAGGTATCCTAGTTATCAAGGGTGCAATTCCTGGTGCCAACGGTGGCGACGTTATCGTACGTCCATCAGTTAAAGCTTAATCAAGGGGATTAACGTGAATCTAAATACAGTAACAGGTTCGGCGGTTGAGCTATCAGACGTAGCATTTGGTCGTGAATTCAACGAAGCACTTGTACACCAAGTAGTTACCGCTTATTTAGCGGGTGGTCGTCAAGGTAGCCGTGCTCAAAAAACGCGTGGTGAAGTATCTGGCGGTGGTAAAAAACCATGGCGTCAAAAAGGTACTGGCCGTGCACGTGCAGGTTCCATCCGTAGCCCAATTTGGGTCGGTGGTGGTCGCGCATTTGCCGCCAAACCACAAGATTGGTCACAAAAAGTGAACCGTAAAATGTACCGTGGTGCCATGCAATGCATTCTTGCTGAATTGATTCGTCAAGACCGTTTGGTATTGGTTGATGAAATCAGCATTTCAGCACCAAAAACTAAAGAGCTTATCGCTAAACTTAAAGACTTAAATGCCCCTAAAGCATTAATCGTTACCAATGAAGTTGACGAAAATCTTTATTTAGCTGCTCGCAATATTCCATACGTCAGCGTACTAGGTAGCACTGAAGTTGATCCAGTTAGCCTAATTGCGTTTGACAAAGTCATCATGTCTGTCGCAGCCGCCAAAGAAATTGAGGGAGTGTTAGCATGAATAACGCAAGACTATATCAGGTACTAAAATCACCTGTATTTTCAGAAAAATCTCAAATCTTGGGCGATACTTTAGGTGTGCAAGTGTTCAAAGTTGACACCAACGCGACAAAAAAAGAGATTAAAAAAGCCGTAGAATTAATGTTTGAAGGTGTTGAAGTAGTTAAAGTTAACACTTTGAATGTTAAAGGTAAGACAAAGCGATTTGGTCGCACGGTAGGTCGTCGTCAAGACTTCAAAAAAGCCTATGTGACCTTAAAAGCTGGTCAAGATGTTCAAGTAGCCGACGTAGCAGAACAACCTGCTGCTGACAACGAATAAGGATTACACAATGCCTATCGTAAAAGCCAAACCGACATCACCAGGTCGCCGATTTGTCGAGAAAGTGGTGCATCCACACCTTCATAAAGGTCGTCCTTATGCAGCATTAGTAGAGTCAAAAGGCAAAACTGGTGGTCGTAACAACAACGGTCGTATCACTACCCGTCATATCGGTGGTGGTCATAAACAGCATTACCGTGTTGTTGACTTCAAACGTAACAAAGACAATATTCCTGCTGTGGTAGAGCGTATTGAGTACGATCCAAACCGTACTGCACACATCGCACTACTTAAATATGCAGACGGTGAGCGTCGTTACATCATCGCACCAAAAAAATTGCAACAAGGCGATACCGTTATTTCTGGTGAAACTGCACCAATTCGCCCAGGTAACTGCTTACCACTGCGTAGCATTCCAGTGGGTACAGTGATTCACAATATCGAACTTAAAATCGGTAAAGGTGCACAGATTGCTCGTTCAGCAGGTGCTGCGGTTCAATTATTGGGTCGTGATGGTATCTATGCAATCGTTCGTTTACGTTCAGGCGAAACTCGTCGTATCCACGTAAATTGTCGCGCGGTTATTGGTGAAGTATCAAACACTGAAAATAACCTTAAATCATTGGGTAAAGCAGGTGCCAACCGTTGGCGTGGCGTTCGTCCTACCGTTCGTGGTACTGCAATGAACCCAGTTGACCATCCACACGGTGGTGGTGAAGGTCGTAACTTCGGTAAACACCCAACCAGCCCATGGGGTCAAAAGGCTAAAGGCCTTAAAACACGTTCTAACAAACGTACTGACCACATGATTATCCGCCGTCGTCGCGTCAATAAGAAATAAGGAATAATTTCATGCCTCGTTCATTGAAAAAAGGTCCATTCATCGATGCGCACTTGTTTGCCAAAGTTGAGAATGCGTTAGAAACTAACTCACGCAAACCAATCAAAACTTGGTCACGTCGCTCAATGATTTTGCCACAAATGGTCGGCTTAACTATTTCTGTTCATAACGGTCGTACACACGTACCTGTTATCGTGAACGAGCAAATGGTTGGTCATAAACTTGGTGAATTCGCCCCAACCCGTACATATCGTGGTCACGGCGTTGACAAGAAATCTAAGAAATAAGGTGCTCATCATGGAAGTAACTGCAAAATTACGCGGTGCCGCCATTTCGGCACAAAAAGTACGCTTAGTTGCTGACGAAGTTCGCGGCAAATCAATCGAGCGTGCATTAGATATCTTAACCTTTAGCAACAAAAAAGCCGCTAAATTGGTTAAAAAATGCTTAGAATCTGCGATTGCTAACGCTGAGCATAACAATGGTTTAGACATCGATACATTGCGTGTTTCTACCATTTATGTGGATGAAGGTATTACGTTAAAACGTGTTTTACCACGTGCCAAAGGTCGTGCTGACCGTATTAGCAAACGTACTTGCCACATCACAGTTAAGGTAGGAGCATAATATGGGACAGAAAGTTCATCCAATCGGCATCCGTCTTGGCGTAATCCGTAAATCAAACGCTAACTGGTATGCAGATCCAAAAAAATACTCTGAATACTTAATCAACGATTTACAAGTTCGTAAATATTTAGAGAAAAAGCTTAAAGCAGCGATGATTAGCGGTATTAGCATCGAACGTCCTACGGGCGCAGCTAAAATCACCATCGCCACGGCACGTCCTGGTATCATCATTGGTAAAAAAGGCGAAGATATTGAAAGCCTACAAAAAGAACTTACCAAATTAATGGGCGTACCAGCACAAGTTAGCATTGAAGAAATCACCCAACCAGACTTAGACGCACGTCTAGTGGCTGATGGTATTGCTTCACAACTTGAACGTCGTGTGATGTTCCGCCGTGCTATGAAACGTGCTGTTCAAAACAGTATGAAAGCTGGCGCACAAGGTATCAAAGTTGAGCTATCAGGTCGTCTTGGCGGCGCTGAGATTGCTCGCTCAGAGTGGTATCGTGAAGGTCGTGTACCTTTGCATACATTACGTGCAGACATTGATTACTCAAATGTACGCGCAGAAACCACTTACGGTACTATCGGTGTAAAAGTTTGGATTTTCCGTGGTGAAGTGCTTGACGGCATGAACCGTGTATATAATCCAGTCAAAGAAGAAAAACAAGCACGTGCACCTCAAAAACGTCGTGCTCGTAATGATCGTAGCGACCGCCCACGTAGTGAGCGCCCAGCTAAAGACAGAGGTTAATCGATATGTTACAACCAAAACGTACCAAGTTTCGTAAAGTACAAAAAGGACGTAATACGGGGTTAGCTCACCGTGGTAGTAGCGTATCTTTTGGTACAATCGGACTTAAATCAGTAGAACGTGGTCGTATGACTGCACGTCAAATCGAAGCTGCTCGTCGTACGATTTCACGTCGTATCAAGCGCGGTGGTAAAATTTGGATTCGTGTATTCCCAGACAAACCAATTACCGAAAAACCACTAGAAGTTCGTATGGGTAAAGGTAAAGGTCCAGTAGAATACTGGGTATGCGAAATCAAACCAGGCAAAATGCTTTATGAAATCGAAGGGGTTTCTGACGAGCTAGCAACTGAAGCGTTCACGCTTGCAGCTGCCAAGTTGCCTTTCAAAACCACCATTGTTAAACGGACGATAATGTAATGAAGATCAGTGAACTTAAAGACAAATCAGTCGAAGAGCTGACCCAATTACTAGACGAAAAACAGTTAGAAACATTTCGTCTTCGTATGGCAAAAGCCACTGGTCAGTTAGGCAACACCCATGAGATTAAAGCAAATCGTCGTACGATTGCTCAAATCAAGACTCTTATATCTGAAAAACAGAACACCGAAAACCAAGGGGCTTAATCATGAGTGAGCAAAATACCAACCAAGCTAACGCTACTGAACAAAGTACAGTCACTGGTAAAGTTGTCAGTGACAAAATGGATAAAACCATTACTGTACTTGTTGAGCGTCGTATTCGTCATGCCAAATATGGCAAAATGATTCGCCGTTCTACTAAACTACATGCTCATGATGAAAACAATGAGTGTGGCGTTGGTGATACAGTTCGTATCAAATCAACACGTCCACTATCAAAAACCAAATCTTGGGTGTTGGTAGACGTCGTAGAAAAAGCAGTTAATATTTAATTTAACTTAAATAGATAGTTATAATTGCAAAGCAAGTCAGTAACTGCTACAATACGCCACCTTAAAAATGGCTTATTGTGGCAAAGACTTGTTTTGCCAATTTATGGAGTAACGCGATGATTCAGACTGAAACAATGCTGGAAGTTGCAGACAACAGTGGTGCAAAACGAGTTATGTGCATTAAAGTGCTAGGTGGCTCACATCGTCGTTATGCATCAGTAGGCGACATCATTAAAGTGACTGTGAAAGAAGCAATTCCACGCGGTCGTGTCAAGAAAGGTGATGTAATGAACGCGGTAGTCGTACGCACGAAGTTTGGTGTACGTCGTCCTGACGGTTCAGTACTACGTTTTGATGATAATGCAGCTGTGTTGTTGAACAACAATAAAGCACCAATTGCAACACGTATTTTTGGACCAGTAACCCGCGAACTACGTGGCGAACAATTTATGAAAATTGTTTCATTAGCCCCAGAAGTATTGTGAGGAAAACATGGCAAAATTACGTAAAGGCGACCAAGTGATTGTAATTGCTGGCAAAGATAAAGGCAAGCAAGGTACAGTACTAGCAGTAAAAGAAGACCGTGTAAAAGTTGAAGGCATCAACATCGTTAAAAAACACCAAAAGCCAAACCAACAGACTGGCGTTGAAGGTGGTATTATCGAGAAAGAAGCATTTTTACACATTTCAAATGTTGCAATTTATAATGCAGCAACCCAAAAGGCAGATCGTATTTCTTACCAATTGAATGACGAAGGCAAAAAACAACGCGTTTATCGTTCATCTGGTGAAGTTGTGGCGACTGCATAACCATCTAAGGGTATCAGTAATGGCAAGACTTAAAACACAATATAACGAACAGCTTAAGCAAAAAATTCAGCAAGAGCTTGGTTTAGCCAACGTTATGGAAATCCCTAAAATCACCAAAATCACCCTAAACATGGGTGTGGGTGATGCTGCACAAGACAAAAAAGTTCTTGAAGGTGCATTAGCGGATATGACGGCAATTGCCGGTCAAAAACCTGTAGTAACCAAAGCTCGCAAATCAGTTGCAGGCTTTAAAATCCGTGAAGAATGGCCAATTGGCTGTAAAGTAACGTTACGTGGCGAACAGATGTACGAATTTTTAGATCGTTTAATCTCAATCGCTATTCCACGTATTCGTGACTTCCGCGGTTTTACAGATAAAGCATTTGATGGCCGTGGTAACTATTCACTAGGTATCAAAGAGCAAATCGTTTTCCCTGAAGTTGACTTTGACAAAATCGACCGTATTCGTGGTTTAGATATTACCATTACGACTACCGCAAAAACTGATGATCAAGGTCGTGCATTGCTTAAAGCATTCGGCTTCCCATTCAAGGGCTAACAGCAAGGATAAGGCAATATGGCAAAGAAAAGTATGATTAATCGCGAATTTAAACGCGAAGCGACTGTTGCTAAATATGCTGAGAAGCGTGCAAAGCTTAAGGCAATTATCAGCGACATCAACGCAACTGATGAAGAGCGTATGGACGCAATGCTTGCATTACAAGCATTGCCACGTGATGCTTCACCAGTACGTTTACGTAACCGTTGTGCATTGACAGGTCGTCCACACGGTTATTTCCGTAAATTTGGTCTTTCACGTAACATGATTCGTGAAAAAGTAATGCAAGGTGATGTACCTGGCGTTCATAAAGCAAGCTGGTAAGGGGAAACAATATGAGTATGCAAGATACCGTTGCTGATATGTTGACTCGTATCCGTAATGCACAAATGGCTCAAAAAGCGTCTGTGACTATGCCAAACTCAAAACTACGTAAATCAATTGCTGATTTGCTAGTGAAAGAAGGTTATGTTGCAACCGCAGAAACTCAAGAAGTTGGTACAGGTAAAACTGAATTAACTATCGAGTTAAAATATTTTGAAGGTAAACCAGTTATTGAGACGATTAAACGTTATAGTCGTCCAGGTTTACGTCAATACCGTGGTAAAGATGCACTACCAAGTGTCCAAAAAGGTCTAGGTGTAGCAATCATCTCTACCAGTAAAGGCATCATGAGCGACCGTGAAGCTCGTGCAGCTGGATTAGGCGGCGAAGTTATTGCGTTCGTAGCTTAATCAACATTAAGAGGGACAGGCATAGTTTGTTGTGCCTGTTCGTTTTTTTATCACTTTTATAGGAATTACCCGTATGTCTCGTGTGGCTAAAGCCCCTGTAGCACTACCAAATGGTACAAGTGTTACTTTGAACGGTCAGCAGGTTGAAGTTAAAGGTAGCAAAGGTACGCTAACTTTACGCCTGCATGATTTGGTCGAGCTAAAACAGGAAGATAATCAAATTATTCTTTCACCAAAATCTGACACCAAAGACGGTTGGATGCACACTGGTACAGTTCGTGCATTATTAAGCAACATGGTTAAAGGTGTTACTGAAGGCTTCGAACGTCGTCTACAATTGATTGGTGTTGGTTATAAAGCCGCTGTTGCTGGCAATAAAGTTAACCTAAACTTAGGCTACTCACACCCAATCGAATATGTACTACCTGAAGGTGTTACTGCTGAAACCCCAACTGCGACTGAAATCGTGTTAAAATCTAGCGACAAACAAAAGCTAGGTCAAGCAGCAGCAAACATTCGTGGCTATCGCCCACCTGAGCCTTACAAAGGCAAAGGCGTTCGTTATAGCGATGAGTATGTCGCTCGTAAAGAAGCTAAGAAAAAATAAGGTGAAATGACATGTTTGATAAAAAAGCTGCTCGCCTTCGCAGAGCGAAAAAAACCCGTGCACATATCCGTGGTTTAGGCGTAAATCGTCTATCTGTTAATCGTACTAACACCCACATCTATGCACAAGTTATCTCACCAACGGGTGGTGAAGTGTTAGCCCAAGCTTCAACGTTAGATACTACTTTACGTGCTGGTCAAACTAGCAACATCGAAGCTGCAACTGCCGTTGGTAAATTAATTGCAGAACGCGCTAAAGCTGCCGGTATTACTAAAGTTGCGTTTGATCGTAGCGGTTTTAAATATCATGGTCGTGTTAAAGCATTAGCTGAAGCCGCTCGTGAAAATGGATTGGAGTTCTAATCATGGCAAAAGTTGAACAAACAGACGGTTTAGTAGAGCGCTTAGTCACAGTTGGCCGTGTATCTAAAGTTGTAAAAGGTGGTCGTATCTTTTCTTTCACCGCACTCACAGTGGTAGGTGATGGTAATGGTCGTGTTGGTTTTGGTCGTGGTAAAGCGCGTGAAGTGCCTGCAGCGATTCAAAAAGCACTAGAAGCTGCCAAACGTAATATGATTACCGTTGATTTAGCGGGTACAACCCTTCAACATCCTATTACTGCTAGCCACGGTGCAAGCCGCGTGTATATGCAACCAGCCTCTGAAGGTACTGGTGTTATCGCAGGTGGTGCAATGCGTGCAGTATTAGAGGTTGCAGGCGTAGAAAACGTATTAGCAAAATGCTATGGTTCAACCAATGCCGCTAACGTTGTACGTGCAACTTTCAACGGGTTAAAAGAAATGTCTTCTCCTGAAAAAGTTGCGGCAAAACGCGGCAAATCAGTTGAAGAAATCTTGGGCTAAGCTAAGGTGATAACATGAAAAAAATGAAAGTTACTCAAGTAAAATCGAGTGCCCATCGCCTAGCAAGCCATAAAGCTTGTTTGAAAGGTTTAGGGTTACGTCGTATTGGACATACTGTCGAAGTTGAAGATACCCCTTCGACCCGTGGTATGGTAAACCGCGTTAACTACTTAGTTAAAGTGGAGGAAGTATAATGGGTCTGCGTTTAAATGAATTGAGCCCAGCTGAAGGTTCAAGAAAAAATAAACTTCGCCGTGGTCGTGGTATCGGTTCTGGTATCGGTAAAACCGGTGGTCGTGGTGTCAAAGGTCAAACCTCACGTACAGGTTCTGGTATTCGCTCAGGTTTTGAAGGCGGTCAAATGCCTTTATACCGTCGTTTGCCAAAATTTGGTTTCACCAGTAAACTTGCAATGGTAACGGCAGAAGTGCGTTTATCAGAATTAAACCAAGTTGATGGTGACGTGGTAAGCGTTGAGTCTTTAAAAGCAGCGAATATCATTCGCCACGATATGCAACGTGTTCGTATCATCCTTTCAGGTGACGTAACCAAAGCATATACTTTTAAAGGTGTTAAAGTGACTAAAGGTGCTAAAGCGGCTATTGAAGCAGCTGGTGGTACTGTTGAGGAGTAATCCTACATGACTAAGCATTCAACATCGATGAATCCTCTAGCATTTATTCGTAAGTACGATGAATTATTTAATCGTTTACTATTTTTGTTGGGTGCTTTAGTCGTCTATCGTTTCGGTTCACACGTACCTATTCCTGGTATGGATCCAGAAAGCTTATCGAAATTTTTTCAAACCAATGAAAATACTATTTTAGGTTTGTTTAATATGTTTTCTGGTGGGGCATTAGAGCGGATGTCAGTCATGGCACTCGGGATTATGCCTTATATTTCTGCTTCAATCATTGTCCAGATGATGACAGCAGTTATACCATCACTGGATGCATTAAAAAAAGAAGGTCAAGCCGGTCAACGCCAAATCAACAAGTATACACGCCAATTAACCCTTGCCTTAGCTTTGGTTCAATCAATTGGTATGTGTACAGGGTTGATTAGTCAGAATCTTACATTGACCAGTGGTCTTGGTTTTTATATTCCTGCGGTAACCTCGTTGGTTGCAGGGTCGATGTTTTTGATGTGGTTAGGTGAACAGATTACTGAACGTGGTATTGGTAACGGTATTTCAATGCTAATTTTAGCGGGTATCGTAGCGACTTTTCCACAAGTGGTCACACAGTCAATTAACTCTGTCCAGCAAGGTCAAATGAATATGATTGCCTTGTTGATATTTAGTTTATTGGCGTTAGCGGTGGTGGCGGGGATTGTATTTATTGAGCGTGCACAGCGCCGTATCCCAGTCAACTATGCCCAAAAGCAATCGCAAGAACGAAAAATATATGCACAGCAGCAATCGCATTTGCCATTAAAAATTAATATGGCAGGGGTTATTCCAGCGATTTTTGCCAGTTCATTGTTGTTATTCCCAGCGAGTTTGGGACAGTGGGTAGGTCAATCACCCAATCCCAATATTTTTCAAAGTTTCTTGCAGAATATGGCATTAGTGTTATCACCCGGCCAGCCGCTGTATTTGGTAATTTTTGCAGCCTTGATTATTTTCTTTTGTTATTTTTATACCGCGTTGGTATTTAGTCCAAAAGAAGTATCAGAGAATTTGAAACGAAGTGGGGCGTATATTCCAGGTATTCGTCCAGGTTTACAAACTCAACGTTATTTAGATCATGTATTAAATCGCTTAACCTTTATCGGTGCGATTTATATGACAATTATTTGTTTGATGCCGATGATATTGCAATCTGCGTTTGGTATTCCGTTTCATCTAGGCGGTACCTCAGTACTGATTAGTGTGGTCGTAATTATGGACTTTATTGCCCAAGTTAAAGCGCACTTAATGACTCACCAATACCATGATTATTCGCTGATGCAAACTATGGAAGTCAAGCATTCATAACTACTACTAGGAGCTGAAAATGAAAGTTCAAGCATCTGTAAAAAGAATCTGCGGTAGCTGCAAAATTGTACGCCGCAAAGGCGTTGTTCGCGTTATTTGTAGTGCAGAACCGCGTCATAAACAACGTCAAGGTTAATCTAAATTGTTAGATTGGACTTGAAATCAGGTAGCGGATACTGTATTATCCGCTACTTGTCGTTATTTTGACACATTTATAGATAACCAAGTGTTTCAAAATGCTACATCAGTAGATGATTAACTCATCTTTTCCTTATAATTGGAGAAATGTCAATGGCTCGTATTGCCGGTGTAAACATTCCGGACAACAAGCACGCTATCATTTCACTCACTTATATTTTTGGTATTGGTCGTACCACTGCTGCTAAAATTTTAGAAGCGGTAAACATTGCACCAACTACTAAAATCAGTGAACTAAATGATACTCAGCTTGATGCTGTCCGTACCCAAGTTGCAGAGTATGCGACTGAAGGTGACTTGCGTCGTGAAATCTCGATGAATATTAAACGTTTAGTAGACTTAGGTTGCTATCGTGGCTTGCGTCATCGTCGCGGTTTACCAGTAAATGGTCAACGCACAAAAACAAATGCGCGTACTCGTAAGGGTCCACGTAAAGCAATCAGAAAATAATTAACTTAGGAAGCTAAAAGATGGCAAAAGACACTCGTAGTCGCAAAAAAGTGACTCGCCGCTCGGTAGCTGAGGGCGTAGCGCACATCCATGCGTCTTTTAATAACACCATTGTAACGATTACCGATCGTCAAGGTAATGCTTTGGCTTGGGCCACCGCTGGTGGACAAGGCTTCCGTGGTTCACGTAAATCTACACCATTTGCTGCACAGGTTGCGGCTGAAGTTGCTGGTAAAGCAGCACAAGAATATGGTGTCAAGAATGTTGATGTCTTGGTTAAAGGTCCAGGACCTGGTCGTGAGTCTGCGGTAAGAGCCTTAGGTGCATTGGGTTATAAAATAAACAGCATTAGCGATATAACCCCGATTCCTCATAACGGAACTCGTCCACCGAAAAAACGTCGCGTATAAGGAGACTTTCATGGCCCGTTATCTAGGTCCAAAATTAAAACTTTCTCGTCGTGAAGGTACTGATTTACAATTAAAATCAGGCGTAAAAGCGTACGAAGAAAAAACCAAAAAAGCTGACCGTGCCCCTGGTCAACATGGTAATCCACGTAGCAAAACGTCAGAGTATTCTGCACAGCTTCGTGAAAAACAAAAAGTAAAACGCATTTATGGTGTGTTGGAGCGTCAATTCTCAAACTACTATAAAGAAGCTGCGCGTATGAAAGGCGCAACTGGCGAAAACTTGCTTCAAATGTTAGAACGTCGCCTCGATAACGTTGTTTATCGTATGGGTTTTGGTGCAACTCGCGCAGAAGCTCGCCAATTAGTTAGCCATCGTGCTATTCTAGTAAAAAAAGCGGGTCGTGATGAGTTTGTTCGTGTGAACATTCCTTCAATCCAATTGCAAGATGGTGATGTGATTGCCGTACACGAAAAAGCCAAAGAACAATTACGTATTAAAAACGCAATTGAATTGGCGGGTCAACGTGGTACACCTGTATGGTTGGAAGTTGATCACAGCAAATTGCAAGGTACTTTTAAACAAGCGCCAGAGCGTGCTGATTTACCAACCGAAATCAACGAAAGCTTAATCGTTGAGTTGTACTCTAAATAATTAATTTTACTATAAAGTCGAGGTGACAAATGATGCTAAATGCTACTGAGTTTCTTACACCGAATGCCATTCATGTGGACACGGTCAATGAAACACACGCCAAAGTCACGCTCGAACCGTTAGAACGAGGTTTTGGGCATACATTAGGTAATGCCCTACGTCGTATTCTATTATCTTCATTGCCTGGTGCAGCTGTAATCGAAGCTGAAATCGAAGGCGTTGATCATGAGTATTCAACCCTTGAAGGGTTGCAAGAAGATGTGCTAGATCTATTGTTAAATTTAAAAGGTTTAGCGATCCAATTGCATGATCAAAATGAAGTATTCTTGACCCTTGACAAACAAGGTCCTGGCACTGTACTAGCATCAGATATTGAGTTACCTCACAATGTAGAGATTATCAATCCTGATTTAGTTTTAGGTACATTAAGTGATCGTGGTCATTTAAAAATGCGTTTACGTGTAGCAGTAGGTCGTGGTTATGAGCCTGCCAATGTACGTAAAGATTCTGGTGATAATAAAGTTATTGGTCGTTTAAAATTGGACGCTAGCTATAGCCCAATCCTACGCGTGGCATATCAAGTTGAAAATGCCCGTGTTGAACAGCGCACTGACTTAGACCGTTTGGTTATCGAACTTGAAACCAATGGTACCATCGATCCAGAAGAAGCGATTCGCAAAGCAGCAACGATTTTGCAGCAGCAAATTGCCGTATTTGTTGACCTTGAAGCGGAAGCTACCCCAGAACCTGTTAAGGAAAAAGAAGAAGTTGACCCTGTGCTACTTCGCCCAGTGGATGACTTAGAATTAACGGTTCGCTCAGCAAATTGCTTGAAGGCGGAAAATATCTATTACATTGGCGATTTGGTACAACGCACCGAAACTGAGTTGTTAAAAACCCCAAATCTCGGTAAGAAATCATTAACTGAAATCAAAGACGTCCTTGCTTCTAAAGACTTAGAGCTTGGTATGCGCCTTGAAAATTGGCCACCTGCTGATTTACGTGTTGATGACCGCTTCTCTTACCGTAGCCGTTAAAATTTAAAGGAAGTTTGACCATGCGACATCGTAACAGTGGAGTTAAGTTGGGTCGTACCAGCAGCCATCGTAAGGCCATGTTCCAAAATATGACCAACTCACTATTTGAACATGAACTCATCAAAACTACTCTTCCTAAAGCTAAAGAGCTTCGCCGTGTGGCAGAGCCGCTAATTACTTTGGCAAAAGAAGATTCAGTTGCTAACCGTCGTCTAGCGTTTAACCGCTTACGTAATAAAGCGACTGTAGGTAAATTATTCACGACACTAGGCCCACGCTACAAAGCGCGTCCAGGTGGTTATTTACGTATTATCAAATGTGGTTATCGCGATGGCGATGCTGCACCGATGGCATACGTTGAATTAGTAGACCGTGACTAATTATACTGATTAAAAAAAACCCCATAGGTTCGCGCTTATGGGGTTTTTTGTTTATAGTGATAAATCCTCAATTTACCTTTGGAAAAATGATGCAATTGAGTTTTGATGTGCTAGTGATGTTAACGTTGGTCGCGGGGATTGCAGGATTTTTAGATGCCATGGCAGGGGGTGGCGGCTTATTGACCATTCCTGCCCTGTTAATGGCAAATGTTCCTACGCTTTATACTTTGGGCACCAATAAGCTGCAAGCTACTGCAGGTTCGCTTTCTGCCTCTATTACCATGATACGCAAAGGCAAAATTCACCCCAAGCAAATTTGGCGTTCGATTATTGCCTGTTTTGTGGGAGCCGTGCTAGGCGCCATGGCTGTGCAACTTTCTCCGCCAGTGCTATTAGCCAAAGGCATTCCTTTTTTAATTGCGCTTATTGGTATTTATTATCTGTTTGCACCCACTATCGGTGAGGTCAAATCTGCACCACGAATCAGCAAAAATACATGGCAATATGGGATGTCACCCTTGATTGGCTTTTATGATGGCTATTTGGGCCCTGGTACAGGGATGTTTTTTGCACTAGGCGGTATCACCATGCGCGGCTTGGATATGATTACCGCGACTGCCAATGCCAAATTACTCAACTTTACCAGCAATGCCGCGTCGCTAATGTTTTTTATACTGGGTGGAAAAGTGCTTTGGTCAGTGGGGTTTGCTATGATGGTGGGGCAATTTATCGGTGCTTCATTAGGCGCGCAGATGGTGGTCAAAGGCGGTACCAAGTTTATTCGACCAGTGATTGTGGTGATGTGTTTTGCGATGCTAATTAAATATGTGTTTTTTTCTTAATAATTTTTATTTATGATAGCGGTAAAATTATTCATACTTTGAGTATCGAAAATATGACAACTGAAATGATTTTAAGTATCTTTCTTGGGATTGGCTTGGCAGCAAGTAGCGGGTTTCGTGTGTTTGTACCGCTGTTTGCGCTCAGCTGTGCCGCATATTTTCATATTATTCCCCTTAATGATAGCTGGCAGTGGGTAGGCTCTACGCCTGCGTTAATTATTTTAGGCGTAGCCAGTATTGCAGAGTCGATCAGTTATTTAATCCCGTTGGTTGATCATCTGTTAGATACGGTTGCTGTACCGCTCGCAGGGATTGCAGGGACATTGGTCATGGCTTCGACATTGACCGATATGAGTCCTGCTATGACTTGGGCGCTAGCGATCATTGCTGGCGGCGGCGCTGCGGCTACGATAAAAGGTACAGCTGCCACCACGCGCGTGGCTTCGACTGCGACGACGGGCGGTTTGGCAAATCCCGCTGTTTCAGTGGCAGAGACCGGGACAGCGATAGGGCTGTCGGCTTTGTCGATTTTTTCACCCATTTTTGCGATGATTGCGTTAGTCATTGGTTTACTGATGATGATTTGGGTGGTAATAATGGTTAAAAACCGCGTCAAACGCTAAGGCATCTTACCTGTTTCTTGTAAAGAAAGCGTGCCATCTTGACCCACGATGATATGGTCAATCAAAGTCATATCGACAAGCTGACACGCTTTTGCCAAACTGTGAGTAATTTCTAGATCTGCTTGTGACGCTGTGGCAGAGGTGCTTGGATGATTATGGGCGATAATAAGCTGACTTGCCCCGTATTTTAACGCACAGCGCAACACTTCGCGCACACACACCGAGCACGATGAAATACCGCCTGTGAATAATACCTCATACTGTATTAAGGTGAGTTGATTGGTCAAAAACAGCACCGCAAACACCTCGCGATTGAGCGGTCGCAGCTGCGTAGTCAGATAGTCTTTGACCAATTGGCTGGCGTTAAGGGTAGGGGCTTGTTTGACTTGGCTGGCAAGGTAGCGTTTGCCCATCTCAAGGCTTGCCAAAATCTGCGCGTATTTTGCCATGCCGATACCATGACACGCCATGACTGCTTCACTAGGCGCAGATAGTAACTGAGCTAGACTGCCAAATTTCTCAATCAAGCCACGAGCCAGTTCGATGGCGGATTGGTCTTTGGTGCCTGTGCGTAAGAATATTGCCAAAATCTCGCTATCGGATAGACTCTCAGCGCCTTTTTGTAGTAGCTTTTCTCTGGGGCGCTCGTCTTGGTGCCAGTCTTTGATTGCCATAGGCATTTCCTAATAAATGATGATTAATCATACCTAAAGTGGCGGAAAATTGTTACTATAGGCGAAATTTTTTAGTGCTTTTATCTTATGAAAAATATCCTTCTTGGTATCACAGGCGGCATTGCTGCCTACAAATCCGCCTCGTTTGCCAGACTATTGATTAAAAATGGCTATGACGTCCGTGTTATTATGACGGCAAGCGCGCAAGCCTTTATTACACCATTAACGCTGCAGGCGTTGACGGGTAACCCAGTGCATATCGACTTGTTGGATGAGACTGCTGAGCTGGGTATGGGGCATATTGAACTGGCAAAATGGGCGGATTTGTTGATTATCGCGCCTGCTACCGCGAATACGATTGCTAAATTGGCTATGGGAATAGCGGATGATTTACTCACTACTGTTTGCCTTGCTACCGCTGCACCGATTTTGGTGGCGCCTGCTATGAATCAGCAAATGTGGCAACATCCATCGGTCAAACTTAATTTGCAGACGTTAACCGATTATGATTATGAAATCATCCAACCAGCCAGCGGTGAACAAGCCTGTGGTGATATCGGTGAGGGAAGATTGCCAGAGCCAGAGCAGTTGCTTGAATACGTGCAATATTTCATCGCAAGACAAATCACCCCGCAATTATTGGCGGGTAAAAATGTGACAATCACCGCAGGTCCGACGATTGAAGCCATAGACCCTGTACGCTATCTATCCAATCATTCCACAGGTAAAATGGGTTTTGCGCTGGCAAAAGCCTGCCGTAATGCAGGTGCGAGGGTAACTTTGATCGTTGGGGGTAAAGTGCCGCTACCAACGCCACTACTTGTCAATCGTATCGATGTGTTATCGGCTGAAGAAATGCTAATGACCGCTCGCCAATGCGCCAGTGACGATATATGTGATTGCCATGACGATCACGACCATGACCACCATCATCATGACCATGACCATCATCACCACCATCATGACCATGATAAATTTGGCAATGATATTGAGGTCGAACCTGTCAGCACAGCGACCGATATTTTTATTGCCACGGCTGCGGTCGCTGATTACCGAACGCGTGATGTCGTACCCCAAAAGATTAAAAAAACGCAAGACCAGATGGCACTGGATTTGGTGAAAAATCCTGATATTTTGGCGACCATTGCCACAGAATTCCCTGAAGTTTTTGTGGTAGGATTTGCGGCAGAAACCCAAGATATCGAAAAATACGCCCGTGGCAAGCTTGACGCCAAAAACTTAGATATGATTGCCTGTAATGATGTGTCCCGCACCGATATTGGTTTTGGCAGTGATGACAATGCCATGACGGTGTTTTTTAAGGGCAAAGACGCCGCAGTCAGCCTCGAAAAAGCCAGCAAGGATATCATTGCCAATCAGCTGGTCAGCTTAATTGGTAAGCAATTAGCGGGTAAATTCACCTTGGTAAGATAGTCGCTGATGGCGATTTTTTCCGTTCAGCAAGGCGTTATGCTTTCGATGCTCATGATCCCCGCGATATTTGCCATCGCCAGTATGTTTCATGGGCTGACAGGGATTGGTGCGACGCTGATTGCGACCACAGCATTGGCAAGTTTTTATCCGATGTCGCATGTGCTGCTGCTGACAGTCGTGCCGTGTTTGGTAATTAACTTGGTGGTGTTTTTGGAGGGTGGCAATATTGGCTACTACCTCAAAAAATATTGGCTATTGGTGTTTACTAGTTTTGTGGGCAGTCTGATCGGCACAAAGTTGGTGTTTCTCATCGCACCGCATTATTTGCTGATAGGGCTTGGGCTATTGATTGTCGGATATGTGCTGACCCAGTTTTTGGCAAGTCAAACGGGCAAAAATATCCGACTGCCCAATAATCAACCAAGTTTAATCTTCAGTGGGCTGGTGGCAGGCGTGCTCGGCGGTGCGACCAATGCCATGTCGCCGCTACTGGTGATGTACTTGCTATCGGCTACCGAAGACAGCCTAGACCCCAAAACCGAGCTGATTAAAGCCAGTAACCTCTGCTATGTGGTCGGCAAAATCGCTCAGTTCATCGTGCTGTGGCAAGGGTTTTTGAGCCTACCAACGACAGAATTGGGCGTGATTGGCGTGGCGACGCTGTTGTCGTTGCTGTGTTTGTATATCGGGTTTTATTTTCGTCATAAAATCTCACAAAAAATATTCAAAAATATGACGTTGGTGATTTTATTACTGTTAGGTCTTAACGCCTTATTCAAAGCTTTTAGTGGTTAATGATTATCGTCTTTTAACATCAACGCCCTTTCATACAAAGCATTTTTTTTCGTTCCTGTGATATCGCTGGCGAGCTGTGAGGCTTTTTTCACACTCAAATCTTGCAACAGTCGTTTTAGCAACGCATCGTGTTTACCTTCATCATTGACAGAATCATTTGCCCCAGCGACCACCAGTACCATTTCTCCTTTTTGCTGATTGGCATCGCTTGCAACAAACTGCTTTAGTTCACCAAGTGTTGATGGATAAATGGTTTCAAACGTTTTGGTTATCTCACGGCAAAACGTCACTTGTCGATTGTCGCCAAGTACCGTAATCATGTCATCGATACACTCAACAATACGATGGGGTGCTTCATAAAAAATCAGCGTGGCGGTTAAATCCTTGATTTTAGTCAATTCGCTTTGTCGTCCTGCAGTTTTGGCAGGCAAAAAGCCATAAAAATAAAACTTGTCTGAAGGTAATCCTGCGACCGATAAGGCGGCTATGGCAGCACTGGCGCCGACAACCGGTGAGACTTTGATGCCGGCTTGGTGACAGGCGCGTACCAGTCGAAAACCAGGGTCGCTAATCAGCGGGGTACCGGCATCACTGATAAGCGCGATATTTTGCCCTGACTGTAATATCTCAATCAGTTTAGGGGTCTGTACTTCGGCATTGTGGTCGTGATAAGCCCAAGTTGTGGTGGGGATGTTAAAGTGGTTGAGCAGTTTGCCCGAGGTACGGGTGTCCTCACAGGCGATGATAGCCACGCTTTTTAGGCAGTCGATGGCGTGGGCGGTGATATCGGATAAATTACCAATCGGGGTGGCGACGATATAGAGTGTGCCGTTTTGCTGCATGATTTTCTCAAATTTTGCTAAATATTGGTGGTATTATAAGGTGTTTTCTGCGGAAAAAAGGATTTGTCATGAAAACAATTTGCTTTGCTATTTTAAGTGTAAGTTTAATTTCAACCGCAGAGGCTTGTTTACCCTCATCCCCGGCTGATGTGTTGGTCGGAAGAATTGCCAGTATCGAAAAAGGCGGTGAATTGCAACGTGAAAGCCAAGCAAAGCAAGGTTTTGGCTTAAAATTCACGGATTATCACTGGGCATTTCGCACGTGGTATCAACGGCTTATTTTGCCATCGGCGCAGCGTTTTGAAGGTGTTTTTGCCATTAGCTCACTAAAACCCAACGATATCGTTGTGGCATTAGCGAGTTATTATGATGGGGGTAAACCGCATAATTACCGCATTGATAGTGTGGCAAAGCTGACTTATCAAAATAACAAGCTGATTTTACAAAACCCGTTGGTGATACCGGTCAGTTGGAATCGGCAACAAAAACGATGTGGGATTGGTCAAAATTATGCAGGGATTTTGGATGGCTTTATCGACAACAACCAAGCCTATTATTTGGCAAAATTACAGCAAAAATACCCAACTTGTGCCGCTTTAGAAAAAGCCTTTGCAACAGTAAAATAACGCAACAATGAAACTCACCGCCCCAAAACAGCGCCAAGGCGACTATTATGAAACCCTCGCCAAAGGCTACCTTGAAGCGCAAGGTTTAACGTTTTTTGCCAAAAACTGGCACTACAAAAACTTGGGCGAGCTTGATTTGGTAATGCTCGAGCTGACGCAAAAAACCCCTTGCCTAGTCATTGTCGAAGTGCGTCAACGAAAAGCCAGCCAATTTGGCACAAGTTTAGACAGTATCACCCCTGCCAAACAACGTAAAATCATTAAAACCACCGAAGCTTTCTTACAGGCGCATCCACAATTTGATAACTTTGACATTCGCTTTGATGTAGTAAGTTATGAAGGCGTTTTAGCTTTAGGGCAGGCTGTCATGCCAATGCCTATGTGGATTAAGGACGCTTTTAGCGTAAATTAAGCATTTTGTATAACGTATAAACTTAGCAAAAATTATGCTATGCTACGCAGCAAAATAGTATAATTTTACCCCTCTTTTATTAGGTATTTCCCATGAACGCACAAGATTTAATTACTTTACTACAACCCCATTTTCCGAGTGGCAAAATCGAAGCTGCCAATCAAGGCAACAAATTTGATGTGCGCGTGGTGGATGACAGCTTTGAGGGTAAACGTCCTGTCGCGCGTCAGCAAGCCGTATTGGGGTTGGTGTCTGATAAATTTGCGTCAGGTGAAATCCATGCACTGAATATCCAAGCGTTGACCTATGCCCAGTGGCATGAGATGCAAGCTAAACAAGCTGCGCAATAAGCCATTTTTAGGAGAAACACATGGATAAATTTTTAATCACGGGTGGCACTCAAGTCAAAGGTGAAGTGGTCATCTCTGGTGCGAAAAATGCGGCATTACCCTTGCTTGCGGCGATGATTTTGGCAGAAACCCCAGTCACCCTGCACAACGTACCGACACTTAAAGACGTCAATACCTTGGTCAAATTGATTGCGGGCACGGGTATCACCATCGAAAAGAACGGCGATACGGTGACTTGCGATACCAGTACCATCAATAGCTACTATGCCCCATATGAGCTGGTCAAAACCATGCGTGCATCGATTTTGGTATTGGGGCCTTTGCTTGCGCGCTTTGGGCAGGCTGAAGTCTCGCTACCTGGTGGCTGCGCAATTGGCTCACGCCCTGTCGACCAACATCTAAAAGCTTTGGAAGCGATGGGTGCGACCATCACTGTTGAAAATGGCTATGTTAAAGCCAAAGCACCCGCTAGCGGTCGGCTAAAAGGTTGTCATTTCACCTTTGATATGGTCACGGTTGGCGGCACTGAAAATACCATCATGGCAGCGGCATTGGCAGAAGGCACCACGCACCTAGAAAACTGTGCGCGTGAACCAGAAGTGGTTGATCTGGCTAATATGCTTGTCAAAATGGGCACGAAAATTGAAGGCATTGGCACCGCTTATATGACCATTGAAGGCGTTGACAAATTAAATGGCTGTGAGTATTCAGTAGTACCAGACCGTATCGAAACAGGCTCATATCTTGCGCTTGCCATGATGACAGGCGGCGAAGTAACTGCCAAAAAAACCGAAGCAAGCTTGATGCAATCGGTGCTTAAAAAATTTGAAGAAATGGGCGCCCAAGTCACGGTTGGTAGCGACTGGATTAATGTCAAAATGGCAGGTCGTCCAAAAGCGGTTGATATCCGCACACTACCACACCCGGCGTTCCCAACCGATATGCAAGCCCAGCTCATGACAGTTTGCTGTATTGCAGAAGGTACCAGTACCATTATTGAAAATATTTTTGAAAATCGTTACATGCACGTCCCTGAGCTGCAACGTATGGGCGCCAATATCAAAGTCGATGGTCATACCGCCGTTGTTCAAGGCGTCGATAAGCTCAATGCCGCGCCTGTCATTGCAACCGATTTACGCGCCTCTATGTCACTGGTAATGGCAGCGGTGGCAGCCCAAGGCGAGACCTGTATCGAGCGCATTTACCATATTGACCGTGGTTATGAGTATGTGGAAGATAAACTGCGCGGCTTGGGCGTCACCATTGAGCGAGTAAAAGGCGAATAACAGGTATAAGACAATGACACAAGCAAATGATGCCAATTATAACGGTCTTACCTTAGCGTTATCCAAAGGGCGAATCTTAAAAGATACCTTACCCTTCCTAAAAAAGGCAGGTATCGAACTACTTGAAGACCCAGAAGAATCACGTAAACTGATTTTCCCGACCACGCATGCTGACGTGCGGATTTTGATCTTACGCGCCAGTGACGTGCCAACCTATGTGGAGCATGGGGCAGCGGATTTTGGTGTGGCGGGTAAAGATGTGCTGATGGAGCATGGCTCAAGCAATTTATATGAATTGCTTGACCTACAAATTGCCAAATGCCGTTTGATGACGGCAGGTAAAGTGGGGCTACAATTACCCAGTCGTCGTCTTCGAATTGCCACCAAATATGTCAATGTGACGCGCGCGTTTTTTGCCAGTCGCGGTGAACAAGTGGATGTGATTAAACTCTATGGTTCCATGGAACTTGCGCCCTTGGTAGGCTTAGGTGATTTGATTGTGGATGTGGTCGATACCGGTAATACCTTAAGAGCCAATGGTCTAGAGCCGCGCCAAGAGATTTGCCAAGTCTCTTCGCGTTTGATTGTCAATCAGGTCAGTTATAAACGTAAATTTGCGCTCCTTGAGCCAATCATCGAAAGCTTTAAGCAAAGCATCGCTGATAACACCCAGTAAGGTTTCAAAAATCACCATGATGCAGCATCTTTTTGTGTATGGCACGTTAGCGCCCAATCGCGATAACCACGCTATCATGACGCCCATCAACAATGGCAGTTGGCAGCCGGCGACTATTCGTGGGCAGTTGATACAAGATGGCGGTTGGGGCTCGGCGCTCGGATTTCCTGCAGTCATCCCAGATGAACAAGGCGACATGATAGCTGGCTTGGTGTTTTCGTCGGATGATTTGGTCAATCATTGGGCGCGGATAGATGAGTTTGAAGGTGAAGCCTATCAGCGCATTGAAGTAACCGCCACGCTTGACAATGGTGCGAAAATCCAAACCTTTGTGTATGCACTCGACAATCTACAGCATTATTAAAGCTGTCTTTGAAGATTAAAACATGGAAGATAAAAACATTAAAAACATTAAAAATTAAAACATTGAAGATTAAAAAAAGACGTTATGAAGACGTCTTTTTTTAACTGGGCGAAAACTAAAAGTGGTGACGGATTGGCTCAGTTTAGCCGATTTTGATGCGTCGATTTTGATGCGCTAGCTTTGATGCACCAATTTTGATGGATTGGCGAATGGCTGTGCAGGCTAAAAAGCCGCTTTCATCCATGAAGAAATTTGTTATGCTATGGGTTAGTCATTTTTATTCTTAGGGGAATACCATGCGATTGTTAAATAGCCAACAAGCCAGTTTTGAGCAGGAATTGACAGAGCTGCTTGCTTTTGAAACGGTAAATGATCCAGCGCTACTGGCTACGGTCGATGATATTATCGCGCAAGTGCGTCAGGGTGGGGATGAGGTGGTGTTAAAGCTGACCCAACAGTTTGACAACCATCCTGCCAAAACTTTTGCTGAGCTAGAGATTTCACAAGAAAAGCTCAAACAAGCATTTGATGGGTTAAATCCTACAATCAAGCAAGCGCTTGAACTGGCGGCACAGCGCGTCACATCCTTTCACGAGCGCCAACGGCAAGAAAGCTGGACGTATCAAGATGCGCTAGGCAATACGCTTGGACAGCAAGTTACGCCACTCGATAAGGTGGGTATTTATGTGCCAGGTGGGCTGGCAAGTTATCCATCCAGCGTCTTGATGAATGCGTTACCCGCCAAAGTGGCAGGGGTCGGGCAAATTATCATGGTGGTGCCTGCGCCTCATGGTGAACTAAATCCCTTGGTATTGGCGGCCGCTTATTTGGCGGGTGTGGATAAAGTGTTTACCATTGGGGGCGCGCAAGCGGTGGCAGCGTTGGCTTATGGTACTAACACCATCCCACAAGTCGATAAAATCACAGGACCTGGCAACAAATACGTGGCAGCCGCCAAACGCGCCGTGTTTGGGCAAGTGGGCATTGATATGATTGCAGGTCCCTCGGAAGTACTCGTATATGCCGAAGGTGTGGCAAATGATAAAGCGGACTGGTTAGCTATGGATTTATTGTCGCAAGCTGAGCATGACACCGTTGCGCAAGCAATTTTTGTCACCCCATCTGAGCCATTACTCAAAAAAGTTGCGCAGGAAATCGAAAAAGCCTTAGCAGATTTGCCAAAAGCTGAAATTGCTAAAGCGGCGATTGCCAACCGTGGTGCGCTGATTTTGGTGAAAGACCGAGCAGAAGGTATTGAGGTGATTAACCGCATTGCGCCTGAGCATTTGGAATTGTCGGTCGATGACCCAGAATCGATGGTCAAAGATGTCCGCCATGCGGGCGCTATCTTTATGGGGCGCTATACCCCTGAAGCGATTGGTGATTATTGCGCTGGCCCTAATCACGTATTGCCAACGTCAGGTACCGCACGCTTTAGTTCACCGCTCGGCGTATATGATTTTCAAAAGAAATCTTCGATTATTTATTGTAGCGAGCAAGGTAGCCAAACGCTGGCAAAAACTGCCGATATATTGGCGGTGGAAGAAAATTTGGATGCCCACGCGCGTTCAGCCCGTTACCGTGTGAAATAGGCTCAAACGCGCCTGTGGTAATTCAACAGGGCGTTTAACTCATTTAACTCATTTTAAGGGGGAAGTTAACGCTGCTTTGTCAATACATCTAGACGTAGCCGTTCTTCAGGCGTAAACATCGTCTGCTGTAACGCCACAATTTGTTGCTGTGCTTGCGGCACATTACCCAATTTGCCCAGTATTTGATTAGACTGTGTCTGATAAGTTGCCACACGCTGCGCAAATGCCGCTTCGGATTGGTCAAGCTGCTCAAGCCGTTTGACCGCTTCAGGGGAGACGTATTGACTACGCATGGCATTGATTTGGCTTTGCGTTGCCCCTTGCTGCTGCATTTGCTGCGTTTGCGCTAATAACTTGTCAATATTGCGCTGCTGGGTTAGCTTTGTCTGTAGATTTGGGTCTTTAACACTGGCGATATAGGCAGTTTGCGCCTTATCAATGATGGCTTGGCGCTGGTCATTGCTCAGTTGCGAATTTTGGTTGGCTTCGACGACCGTCATGTTGTAGTCATTGAGGGCTTGTTCATCCCCAAAAAAAGCTTCACGGGTTTTGGCGTCAAAATAGCGGGCTTGCAGCTGTTGTACTGCGCGTAGTTGGTTCTTAATCGCAGATAAATCTAATGCGCTGACGTTGGGATTGGACTGTGCTTTAGGCTTATCTAGCTGGCTGACAGCGGTCAAATAGGTTAGATAATTTTGAAAAATGTTAACCGCTTGGCTTGCGGCAGGCTCAGGCGTATGTTCACGAATATAGGCAATCACCCGTTGTTCAATCTGGCTTAACGGCTCTTCCCCTTGTGCGGACAAAAAATAATCAAACAGTCGGCGCAAACCGGCGGTCACCACCAATTGCTTGTTTTCATCGATAATAATTTCGCCATCGACTTGGGTGCCTTGTAGTGATTTGGGCAGCGATGTGGGTGAGGCGTTAGCGTTCGCGCTGACGGAGGATGCATTGGCGAGCGTGATGGTTTGATTGGAGGGCAATATACCAGATGGCATCGTACTAGCAGCATCATGCTGTAAATTATTGGCTGTTTTGACAGCGTCCTTAGGTTTTAACCAGAGTATGCAGGCTATCAATAATGCGATGATACCACTGGCTAATATGACTATTAGCCAGGTTATCGGTCGTTGGTTTGTGTCAGGGTTATTTGAAGGAACCATAGGCATAAGCTTACAATGATTGACCTTTCAAGCGATTGACTTGGTTGCGATAGACAGTCAATGGATTGGTGTCTAGCAAACTGACAATGCCAAACACCTGATTGACTGAATCCATATGATTCATTTTATAGTTATCACGAATCACTTCGCCGAGACGACTTGAACAGGGTGAGACAAGCCCATCATTGGCTTCGCCATTGAATGATAAACCCGTCAACCCCAACACTGCATCAGACGGATCGACAAGCATGGTCATAGTTTGGGCGCCACTAAATGAGTAGTAACGTACATTATTGACCACCGTGTTTTTTGGGTATCCACAATAACTGGTCGGCATTGCTGCAGGGAATTTTTGGTTAAATTTGGCTGCGTAATTGGTAGTAAGTGAATTGACGGCTGCCCAGCCATCTTGCTGCTGTAGTTGATTGAGTGGCACGCCAGATCCAATATCCATCACACCGCCCACCAATTCAAAAAACTTGATTGCCATTAAAGAGGCGGTATTAAATTCGCCAGCCGGTAAGCCATCAGCCGCGCTGCCTTCAGTCACCATTTTGACCGTCCAGTCCGCCATTTTTGAGCCTTGCTCAGGACTAGAAATCGCCGTCACAGACGAGACTAGCGATGGCGCAACCCCAGCCACATAGCGAATATCAATCCCACCGTGGCTATGACCGATTAAGTTAACCTTTGGGCTGCCGGTGATTGCAATGATGGTTTTGACTTGTTGGAGTAGCTGCTCACCGCGCACTTCGGTGTCATTGACACTTGATGTCTTGGTCACATATACACTTGCGCCATTTTTGGTGAGATCTTGAGGGATGCCATTAAAATAATCGACCAAACCAAACATTTTGCTCCAGCCACCAAGCCCGTGAGCAAGTACGATAGGGTATTTGGTTTTTGCAAAATCTGAGGTGGCGCTTAGGGAGGTGACTGCGACACAGCCAGTGGCATTGGCACAGTTGTAATAACTTGATGCATAAGAAGATGCAGAAAATGCGATGGAAGAAAAAAGCAATCCTTTGGCGGCACGGCGCATAAAGCGATGATGTGACATATACTGATCCTTGTAAAGTCATAATGAAGTTTCGCTGTCCTATCGATTAAATTAACCTAAATCAAGAATTTGTGAATCAAATAAAATGACTTATCAGTATATTTTTTGGCAATGTCAGTTGATGCAGTATGTAGGTAAGGTTTAGGTAAAGTTAAAGACCAAGTGATGTATTGGCACAATTGGCGTGCCATCTACAAAAGCAGACACAAATTATCATTGATTTTTTGCTATGATTTGTTAAGGTAACGGCTGATTTTTCGTTTTTGCTGTTTTTATTTTTTGCCCCTCATAACAAGAGAATAACTGACCCACTATGTTAGAACTACTATCTGACCCGTCAGCGTGGCTAAGCCTTGCGACGCTTGTCATTCTTGAGATTGTTTTAGGTATTGATAATCTTGTCTTTATTGCCATCTTAGCGAATAAACTCCCGCCGCATCAGCGCGCTAAAGCCCGAAATTTAGGTCTTGGCTTGGCATTGGTCATGCGGCTGTTCTTATTGTCGATTATGTCATGGCTCATTACCTTAACCGATCCCGTTGTCACGTGGGGAAGTTTTGATTTATCAGTTCGCGACATTATTTTATTGGTGGGCGGGGTGTTCTTGCTGTTTAAAGCAACAACAGAGCTGCATGAGCGGCTAGAAGGAAAACCTGAGCATACCAACCAAAGTAAAGTGCAAGCAGGGTTTATTGCGGTTGTCGCACAGATTGTGATTTTAGATGCGGTGTTCTCGTTTGACGCGGTGATTACCGCTGTAGGTATGGCAAAACACCTTGAAATCATGATGGCGGCAGTGATCATTGCCATGGCATTGATGGTGGCTGCCTCTAAAGCACTCACCGAGTTTGTCGGTCGTCATCCAACCGTGGTGATTTTGTGTTTAAGTTTTCTACTGATGATTGGCTTTAGTTTGATTGTTGAAGGACTAGGCTTTCATATGCCAAAAGGTTACTTGTATGCGGCGATTGCGTTCTCAATTTTAATTGAAGCGTTTAACCAAGTAGCCAAACGCAATAAAACCAAATATGAAAATCAAATTCCGATTCGTGACCGTACCGCGGATGCGATTTTACGTTTAATGGGTGGTAAAACTGAAGAAGCGGTTACCCCAGAGAATAATTCAGAACATTTTGATTTTGATAGTATGCCATTTGCGCAAGAAGAGCGTTATATGATTAGTGGCGTACTAGCGCTCAATGAGCGCGATGTACATACCATCATGACGCCGCGCAATGATATCTCTTGGGTCAATATCAACGGTAGCCGCGAAGAAATGCGCGCGCAATTGCTTGATACGCCGCATAGCTTGTTCCCTGTGTGCCGAGATACCATTGATAAAGTGCTTGGGGTAGTACGCGCCAAAGACTTTTTGGATTTGCTTGATAACAATGTCGCAGATATTGAAACCGCCATTAAACCCTTACTTAACAAGCAGCAGCCTGTGTTTGTGTCAGAGAGCATTGACAATCTAAAGCTGCTCAATATGCTTAAAAAAGCCAAAGGTAATTTGGCGATGGTGATTGATGAATATGGTCAGGTCGCAGGGCTAGTGACACCACTTGATGTGTTAGAGGCGATTGCAGGTGAGTTCCCTGATGAAGATGAAACCTTAGAAATTATTCCCTATGACGATTATTGGATTGTGGAAGGTACGGCAAGCTTGCACCAACTACGTTTGGAGCTTGACGATCCAGATTTGCTACTCGATGCCGATCAGTTCACCATTGGCGGGTATTTGATTTCGCAGTTGACCGATGTCCCAGAAGTCAATCAAACCATTGATATCGGTGCCTATAAGTTTACCATTCTAGAAACTTCAACATCGCGCATTTTGAAATTAAAAGTTGAACGTGAAGCCCCGATGGTGGCAACGGTTTAAATCACTGATTGGGTATAAAAAAGGGGTAATTAACCCCTTTTTTTTTATTATTTTTTTAGGGGTATAACAATTAAGGAATTTGCTTAATCGTCAAGGTGATAGTAGGCAAATTGCTCGTTGATGTGGCAGCAGATTGACTGGACACAGGCGTGGATGATAGCGCAGTCAAGGTAATATCCATATTGGCAAAACGCTGTGTTTGACGCAAGTCACCACGCAAATCCCCAATCGATAGGTTGAGGGTTTGTGGGCGAGAGGCGGTAGTCATAGCCGTGACCGCTACTGTGGCATTGCCTGCCCAAATACACTGTACGCCTGTGGCACAGCGACTATCATTGAGCACTTTATCAAAAGTCAGATTTAGCTGATGTTCTTTAACAAAGATGTTTTGACCCAGTGCAAGCGTGACCGTGCGATTGGCATTGGCTGGCTGGTTGACTGTTGAAGGCGTTGGTTTGGCGGGCAACGTAGGCGCAGTCATACAGGCGGTTAATAGGCTCGTAGTGAGGAAAGCGATGCTTGTGGTTTGAATGATTTTTTTCATCGGTAATTTCCTTTTTTTCTTAACGGTTAATTTTATTTCTGGTTTTTAGTTTTGATTTTTAGTGTTATTTTTTAGCAGCAAAAAAACGCTGTAATCCCGCCAATACCAAGTCTTGCCGAATTTCCACGCTGGCTGATAGGTGTGGCTCAAAAGTATGGGCATCACCGCCTGTCATGGTGATTTCAAATTGTGGGTAGCGATGAATTGTTTCATTGATGGCCCCAACAATGGATAACATAATACCATGATGCACCGCGTCTTGGGTATTGGTGCCTGAATCTATACTATCAAAAGTGCCATCAATAATACTAATCTGGCGCGTTCCCGAAAATAGCGACTCGCGCTGCAAATAAATACTGGGGAAAATATAGCCCCCCAAGTGATGACCCTGATCGACCAAATCAATGGTAACGGCAGTGCCGCAGCCAATTACGCATTGTTTTTTGCTAGGCTCGATGATACCGAGCATTTGTAGCCAGCGGTCAACGCCAAGTTGGGCAGGATTATAGTCGCTCGACATCAGCGCGTGCTTGGCATGGACTTGGGCAAATTCAAACGGTTTTTGCAATCGCTCTAGGCTTTCTGCGACGTGATTATTGACGGCTTGTCCAAGCACGGATGATACCCCGATAAAGTCAGGGTTAAGTCGTTCAAGCCGAAAGGTCAACCCTTTGAGCAATTCGGCAGGGGCTTGCAAATGCTGCTCAGCCGCATGATCGAGCACTTGACCGCTATCGTCCGTGAGCCAATATTTTAAGCGGGTATTACCCAAGTCTAGCCAAAGTTTTGTCATAAATAATAGCCTTTGAATGGTATGCTTTATTTGTGTTTATTTGTCTGCAATGATGAAACGGCTGAATCCAAAACTTGAATCGTGCCTGTCCAAATCGTTTGTATGCTGCCATCTGCTTGCTCAATCAGTAGACAGCCTTGCGCATCGATACCTGCTGCAATGCCTGTTATTGATTGCTCAGATAAGGCGTTATGAATTTGCAAATGCTTGTTTTTTAATACGTCTTTTTGCGCAAAATCATGGATAAATTGCTCGCTTGCTTCAGTAGCTTGCAGCTGATTAAATTGCCCAATCGCATTAGCTATGGCATCGCTAATGGGCTGATAAAAATCACTGGGCTGTAAGCGCTGCGCTGTCAAATCTTGCAAGCTTACCGCTTGGTAGTTTAAGCCTTCTTGTGTTTGCTCGGTCAATACAGGGGCATGGGCAATATTGACTCCCACACCGATGACGACCCCTAACATTTGACCTGCGACATTCACAGGCTCTATCAAAATACCCGAGAGTTTTTGAAATTGGTCAGGTAGGTTGTCTTGTGGTTGATAAAAACCCACATCGTTCACCCATTTGACGCCAATGGTTGGCAAATGCTTTGCCAGTCTTGTTTGATTGATATCTTCCATGATAGGGATTTGACTGAGCTGATAACCCACGCACAGTGACAAACGACCATCTAATCGATAAGATAAGCAAAGATTTTGCGGTAATGCATAGGCTTGTGTCGGCACATACAGCGATAAATAAACATTGCCTAGCGGTGATTGCCATGTTCTGCCATGTTGACCACGTCCGCCTGATTGGGTATCAGCAGTGAGTAAATGGGGTCGGCTAAAATGCGGTCGGTTATGGTCGGTGGGCGACTGCGCTTGATAGCTTAGCACCATCCACTCAATCAGCTGGCTGTTGGTTGAGTGGGTTGATGATAAATGGGTATGGCAAAGCGAATCAATTTTCATGGGGATGGGTACATAGGGTCGGGTTCATAAGCTTAGGCACAATGTTACAAACGACAAAAAGATAAGTTTGCTATACTAACGCTATTTTTAATCAAAGGAAATGCAAAAAATGATGTATCTGTGGTTTTTGCTGGCGGGGGCATTTGCTGGCACTTGTGCGGGTCTGTTTGGCGTCGGTGGCGGATTGATTATCGTACCCGTGCTGATGGCGATTTTTAAAGCGTATGGCTATCCAAGCGATGTCATTACCCATTTGGCGGTAGGGACATCGCTTGCCACGATTGTGGTGACATCGATAAGCTCCATGCAATCGCACAATAAGCGCGGTGGTGTGCGCTGGGATGTATGGCGCAATATGTCGATTGGCTTGGTAGTGGGTAGTTTTGTTGGTGCTTATATCGCAGATTTATTGCATGGTAAGGTCTTGGCGTTTTTGATTGCTGGCATGGCGCTGTTTATGGGGCTAAAAATGCTTCTGGCTAAAAAATCGGAAGTTGTTGCGACCACTCACTTGCCCTCTGCGCCTGTGCAAACAGGGGTTGGGGGCTTGATTGGCGCAGCATCGGCGATTTTTGGTATTGGCGGTGGCAGTTTTACCGTGCCGTTTTTGAGCCGTTTTGGTTTGACCATGCAACAAGCGGTGGGTACGTCAGCAGCCTGTGGCTTGCCGATTGCCATTGCAGGGGCGCTCGGGTTTATGTTCTTTGGTAAAGATGTACAGGGCTTGCCGGCTGAGGCGATTGGCTTTGTGCATGTCACCGCGTTTTTGTGTATTTCAGTGATGAGTTATTTATTTGCCAAAGTGGGGGCAAAATTGGCGCACCAATTGCCTGCCAACACTTTAAAGCGCATGTTTGGTGGTTTGCTGCTGATTGTGGGTGCAAAAATGATGCTGAATGTACTCGGGGTTAATTTATTGTAAAAAAACAAAAAATTAATGTTCTAGCATTTTATGAGAATGAGTGTTTATCACTCATTCTCAATCATATGCCCCATACGCGCTTTTTTGGTGTTGAGATAGGCTTCATTGTGGGGGTTGACACCCACCAACAGGGGTACGCGCGCTACCACCTCAATACCAATATCATTGAGATAGTCAATTTTGTTGGGGTTGTTGGTTATCAGCTTTACCTTATCCACACCGACATGCTCAAGCATCGGCTTGCACATTTCATAGGTGCGAGCATCGGCAGGTAAATCGAGCAGCAAATTGGCATCAAGCGTATCATGTCCTTGGTCTTGCAACGCATAGGCACGGATTTTATTGGTCAGTCCAATCCCGCGTCCTTCTTGGCGCAAATATAAAATCGCCCCACAGCCGCCATCTTTAGCATAAGCTTGAAGCATCTGCATGGTGGCATTGAGCTGAGGCCCGCAGTCGCATTTAAGCGAACTAAAGGCATCCCCTGTCAAACATTCGCTATGAATGCGTACCAATGGGATTTTGGATTTATCGGCCGTGGGCAAACCAACCGTCAGCATGACGTGTTCATGTTTGCGATTGCCAAGCGCATCGCGTGCCGTGTCGTCCGTATCTTCAAACACATGAATATCAAATAGCCCATGCGCTGTTGGTAAGGTTGCTTGCGTGATAAATTGATACGACACCCACTACTCCAAAAAAATGACCCACTGACCCAAACAACTGAACCAAGTCGGTAAACCCAAAAATAAAATTGCCCTTTACATGAAGGCATTGATTAAAATATCAAGAAGGATAGCGTCATTACCCATCTTATCAATAAGCCGCAAGCTAGGTTGGCATGCTATATGACGCAACTTTTTTGTCAAAATTTATCAAAAATTCAAGGCGCTAAGCTAAACTTTATAGAAGCTATAAGATACAATCTAAAATAGCGAGGTTTGATGTTTAATCAACAAAAAAATGCTATTATGCCACATTCATGCGCCACATTGGCAATTCAAAGCTGGTAATACTAGCTTAGCCACCTAGATTTTCAAGCGCCCAACGCTTTGGCAGTTTGTCAACTTTGTGCCCGTATTTTGTGCCAATTTTGTGCCAAAAATAAGGTGTCGATAGTCATTGTGCGTTTTACCATTTATTTTTTTCACCTGTGTCAACAGGGCTCATCGAGTGCCTGTAAGCAATGAAAAGTGTCAGCCAAGATATGTCAAAAACTAACATAGCTAACCAAAACTACTCATTAAAAACCTTTGATACCATCCCTATGCTAAAGCCGCATACGCCGCTGCTCGATGGGGTGGACAGCCCTGCTGACCTAAAAAAATTCAGTACCGCGCAATTGCAGCAATTAGCCGATGAACTGCGCGAGTTTTTGCTGTATGCAACGGGCGTCAGCGGCGGGCATTTTGGCTCTAACCTTGGCGTCGTTGAGCTTACCATTGCACTGCATTATGTCTTTAATTCACCCAAAGACCAAATTGTCTGGGACGTAGGTCACCAAGCCTATCCCCACAAAATTTTAACGGGTCGCCGTGACAAGCTTACCACCATTCGTAGCCAACATGGGCTGACTGCTTTCCCTGAGCGTCATGAGTCTGAGTATGATACCTTTGGCGTTGGGCATTCATCGACGGCGATTTCTGCAGGGCTGGGCATGTCGCTTGCTATGCGCTATTTAGGCAAACATGACAAAGTAGTTAGCATCGTCGGTGATGGTGCTATGACAGGTGGCATGGCGTTTGAAGCGATGAATGACGCGGTGCAGCAAAATGCCGATTTGATTGTGGTGCTCAACGATAATGACATGTCAATCTCACAGGCAACGGGCGGATTTTCTAAACATTTAGCCACCCTTTGGCAGCGTGGTTTGGCAGTCGATATCGATAAAAACGGTGATGCGATTTTTACCAAGCGCGTCATTTCCAGTGAAGACCGCCGTATTCGTCATTATTTGCACATGGCAAACGAAGCTTTAGATGACTGGACATCGCGCCTGCCCAATAAAATTGTCGAAAAATTGGCAGAGAAAGGTATTCCAAAACCCTCTCAGTTAGAGACATTGCCTGAGAAAATCGCCAATAAACTCATTGATGAAGTGTTCCCTGAAAACTTGTTTAAAGCCATCGGCTTTCAGTATTTTGGACCATTTGATGGGCATGATGTTGCCAAATTGACTCAAATATTTGAACGGGTCAAGCAGTTAAAAGGTGCGGTACTTGTCCATGTGCATACGGTGAAAGGTAAAGGCTTTTTACCGGCAGAATGTGACCCGATTACTTATCATGCCATTACCAAACTCAAAAAAATCAACCCAGCGCAAGAAAAATCTGTGCCAGTTGACAGCCAAAAGCCCGTACCTACCCTCGCCAAAAAATACTCGCAAGTGTTTGGCGAGTTTATCTGCGATAAAGCCGCCACTGACAAACAACTGATGGCGATTACCCCTGCGATGGCTGAAGGCTCAGGCATGACCGAATTTGCCAAGCGCTTTGCCAGCCAATTTTTTGATGTGGCGATTGCCGAGCAACATGCAGTGACCCTAGCGGGTGGTATGGCAACCCAAGGCGTCAAACCGATTGTCGCGATTTACTCCACATTTTTACAACGTGGCTATGACCAACTGATTCACGATGTGGCTTTGCAAAATCTCAACGTGATGTTCGCCATTGACCGTGCAGGCTTGGTCGGTGAAGACGGTGCCACCCATGCGGGGGTGTTTGACATCGCTTTTATGCGAACCGTGCCTAATATGGTGATTGCTTGTCCAAAAGATGAGAATGAGTGCTATAACTTACTTAATACCTGTTATGAGCATATGGGACCCGCTGCCGTACGTTATCCACGCGGTAATGGCATTGGGGCAGAGATTGATAAAAACCAAGCGATGTATCCAATCGGTAAGGCAGCGCTTGAGCAGACTATTGATGCCACTGCTGCAGGTACTGGCAACGTGGCGAAAAAAGTTGCGGTGCTTGCTTTTGGTACCATGGTAAAGACGGCGGTCACGGCGTGTCAAAACTTAGCCGAAACTTACCCAACGACGACGTTTTTTGTTTATAATATGCGGTTTGTTAAACCGTTAGACAGCGAATTACTGGATACGCTATTGGCGCAAAACTGCTCCATTGTTACCCTTGAAGAACACCAAATCATGGGCGGTGCCGGTAGTGCGGTCAATGAATACCTCGTTGCCCAAGCAGCAAAAACCAGCCAAGCCTTGCCAACGCTACTTAATATCGGTATCCCCGATAAATATATCGCGCATGGCAGCCCTGAGCAGCAATTAGCCGATTGTGGGCTAGATGTCGCGGGTGTGGTCAAACAGATGCAAACGATTTTGTCATAAATTTTAGATTTTTATCCTTCAACAAAAGGTCAAGTATGGAACCGATGGTCGTCATGGCAGCCCGCGCTGCCCAAAAAGTAGGTCAAGAGATTTTAAATGCACACAACAATCGCCACAAGCTAGAGTTCACGATTGAAAGCAAAGGCTTAGATGGTTTGGTGACCCAAATCGACCGTTATAGCGAAGAATTATTGATCGCGATGCTCAAAGAAAGCTACCCAACTCACTCGTTTTTGGGCGAAGAATTTGGGCTACAAGAAGGCAAGGGCAATGATAAAGACTGGTGCTGGGTCATTGATCCATTAGATGGTACCCACAACTTTATTCATGGCTTACCACATTTTTGTGTCTCAATCGGTGTGCAAAAAAATGGCGTCACCGAACATGGTATCATCTACGACCCAGTGCGTGATGAGATGTTCTCAGCCAGTCGTGGTAAAGGCGCGCGTCTCAACCAACGCCGTATCAGCGTCAGTGAGCATAAAACCATTGATGGCGGCTTTTTTACCACAGGTCATCCGCTTGAGCGTAACCGCGCGGAAGGTAAAGTATCGTATGCCAAAGAGCATTTTGAAAGCTTACAAAAAATCTGCGAACAAGGCGGTCAAGTGCGCCGTGTGGGTTCAGCAGCGTTAGATTTGGCATATGTAGCAGCAGGACGGTTTGATGGTTATTTTGAAATGTCTATCAAACCTTGGGATATCTGTGCCGGTGAATTGATTGTCACTGAAGCGCGCGGTACTGTGGTTGACCATACAGGCGCACACAATGCGATGCAAACAGGTTCTATCTTTGCGGCAAATATCAAACTGTTAAAACCATTGATGCAAACCGTGGTGCCAGTTTGGGGCAGTGCCGTAAAAGGCTGATGTTACTGTGACACTAAAAACGCGCTAACCAATGGCGCGTTTTTTTTCATAATCAATTTGTAAAAAAATAGGCTAAGCTAAAGAGGTTAAGTTAAGCAGATAGACAACAACGTTGGCATAATACCAAGGCTGGCATAATAAGAGATGACAATATAAAAACGGCAATCAATATTCACTGATTGCCGTCCTCGTTCTATATGCTGTTTTATAGCATCTTGCTAAAATTCACCTAAATGGCGTATGTCAGAAAGGCTATCTCTCAATATACTGTAATTTATTGGGTACGCCATCCCATTCTTTGGCATCGGGTAGTGGGTCATGCATGGCTGAGATATTTGGCCATTTTTCGGCGAGTTCTGCATTCAGTTCGATGTAGATTTCTTGACCTTTTGGTACTTCATCTTCTGAGAAAATCGCATTGGCAGGACATTCTGGCTCACACAGCGCACAATCAATACATTCATCAGGATGAATGACCAAAAAATTCGGACCTTCATAGAAACAGTCCACAGGACAGACTTCAACGCAGTCAGTATATTTACAACGAACACAGTTATCAGTAACGACGAAAGTCATGGCGGTGGCTACCTTTTTTTAGTTGCACAAATGTTAAAAGCATAAAAAATACAATCGTATTATTTTAGCGCGTTACGCTTTTTTTAACAATTCCTTTAATGAATAAATAAATTCTAACGCTTGTTTCGGCGTCAGCTCGTCAGGGTTTAGGGCTTTTAGTTGTTGAGTAAGTTTATATTCATCAGCCTTCAACGTTTGATAGTCAGCCGCTGCACTTTGCAAATCAAGACCCATTTGTTTCTCATCTTTTGGTGGATAGGGTAAAGGATGGTTTGACAAGCTTTTTTGTTCGCTTTGGTTATCCAAATAATATTGCGCCTGGGCTAATAAGTCTTGCGGCAAACCTGCCATTTTGGCGACATGCAATCCAAAACTGCGATGCGTCGCCCCCGCTGCGATTTTATGCAATAGCAGCAACTGCCCATTGATTTCTTGGGTGACAAGGTGCTGATTAAACATTTTGGGATGGCGCTCAGCCAGTTCAGTGAGCTCAAAATAATGGGTGGCAAATAGGGTCAAACAGCCGATTTTTTCTGCTAAATAATTCACGCACGCATGCGCAATCGCTAGACCATCTTGGGTGCTGGTGCCGCGACCGACTTCATCCATGAGTACCAATGAGTTGGCATTGGCTTGGTTCATGATATTGGCGGTTTCAATCATCTCAACCATAAAGGTTGATTTACCACTTGCCAAGTCATCTGCCGAGCCAATGCGGGTAAAAATCCGCTCAATACGACCGAGCGTCACCGACTGGGCAGGGACATACGCGCCACAACAAGCGAGTAGTACGATGAGGGCGGTTTGACGCATGTAGGTCGACTTACCGCCCATATTGGGGCCTGTGATGAGCATTAAGCGTTCAAGTTGGGTGGCTGTTCCCATGACACAGTCATTGGCGACAAATGGGTCAAGCGATGCCGTCTGATGGTGAGCTTGGCGCTGTTGACCTGCTTCAACCACGATATGGCGTCCGCCTTGGATATTGAGGCTTACAGTATCATCACTGGCATTAAACACGGGGCGGCACCAGTTTTTACTATGAGTAGAATGAGTGTGCAAACGCGTTAGGCTGACCCAGTTGGCAAGCACGTCCAAATATCCAATCGCTTTGGCAAGGCGCTGCACATCGCCAAGCTGTGACTTGAGCTGACCCAGCAGATTTTCATAGATACGTTTTTCAAGGGTCAACGCTTGCCCTTGAGCTGATAAATAGGATTCTTCAATGGTTTTGAGTGCTGGCGTGATAAAGCGTTCAGCATTTTTGAGCGTTTGACGGCGAGTAAAATACTCAGGCGCATTCTTGGCTTGCAGGGCGCTAAGTTCAAAATAAAATCCGCTCACTTTATTAAAGCCCACTTTGAGCATGGGCAGGTTGTTTTTTTGCCGCTCTTGCACCGCCAATGCTTCCAAAGTTTGCTCGATATTGCCATGCAGATTTTGCAATTCATCAAGCTGTGGGTCATAGCCTTTTTTTATCATGCCGCCATCACGGATGTGGGCGGGCGGCTCATCGACAATCGCTTGCTCTAGCAAGGCATGGATATTGGCAAAACTGTCAGTTAAAGCTAAATCAGGTAGCTGTTTGCTAAGCATGGCAAGCAAAGGCGTCTCGGCAGTTAGCGTCGTTATGTTGTTAAAATCAAAATATTGCTGCAACTGCTTTGACAACGCTAACGCTTGCGCCAAGCTCAGACGCAATTTGAGCAAATCGGTCGGTTTTGCTGAACCCAAGCCAATTCGTCCCCCAATGCGTTCGATATCGCTGATTTCGCTTAAGGTTTGTTTAAGCAATTCAAACGCTGCTATCGGTAATGTCATCAGTTGTTCAACCGCATCAAGCCTGCGGTTAATCAGGGTGACATTGCGTAGCGGTCGGTGCAAATGATGGACTAAAGCGCGTTTACCCATCGGCGTTTGGCAGTGGTCAATCACCGATAACAGCGAAATACCCGATGCCAACACGGGTTTAAAAATTTCCAAATTTTGCTGACTGATAGTATCAAGCTGCAAAAAATCGCCGTTATGCTCGAGCTGCAGGCTGCGAATATGGCGTAAATCAGCTTGCTGGGTCTGTTTGCCGTAATGCAGCACAACCGATGCCGATGAGATGGCAAGCGGTTTTTGCTCAATGCCAAACCCTGCCAGCGTGGTGACACTTAGATGCTGGGTGAGATGTTCAAACGCGTTATTGGGCAGAAAATAACTGTGCGGCTGTGACAAAATCGGCGGTAGGGTGGCTGTTGGGCTATTTGCGCTCAGACAATCCTGCAAAAAATGTTGCCATGCCTCAGACAGCTGGTCATCTATCAGCACTTCACTGGGATCAAAGCGGGCGAGCGCGTTAGCAAGCTCGCTTTGTAGCTGGGCATGACTGTCGCAGTTAAGCTCAGTGACGCGGATTTGTCCTTGTGCCAAATCCAGCTGTGCCAATCCCACCGACATTTGCTGTTTGGCAAAGCTAATCGCGACGACCGTTGGCGTCTGCCCTTGGGTGATGAGGTTATCATCGGTCAGCGTTCCTGCGGTTAAGGTACGGACGACTTTACGCTCCATAATCTTAGCGGCATTGGCTTTTGTTTTGCTAGTTTTTTTTGCTATGCTTTTGGCTGCAGTGTCTGTTGCTACAGTGTTTTCTTCAAAGCTGTCTTCTGGCTTTTCTTCTTCGACTTGTTCACAAACCACCACGGTTTGCCCGGCATTAATCAGCCGAGCAATATAGCCGTCTGCCGAATGAAATGGCACACCTGCCATCGGGATGATATTGCCCTGTTTATCTTTGCCACGTCGGGTCAAGGTGATGCCCAAAATATCGGCAGCAAGCTTGGCATCATCGAAAAACAGCTCATAGAAATCGCCCATCCGGTACAGCACCAAGGCATGCGGATAATCCGCTTTTAGCGTAAGATATTGCTGCATCATGGGGGTGTGATGGTCAAGATTGTGAGGCATGGTCTGGGGCATAATAGTTAAACGTTATGAAATTAAGCAACAGGTGCGTTTGTGGCACCATGTTGGGTGTGTGAGGTTGGTTAAGGCTGGCATGCACGTTACTTCTTGCTTCTTCCAGCTTATTTAAAAGCTTAAAGTGATGCGATTTTTGAGATCCAATGCTGTTTTTCAGCATCCCCTATAAAAGACGCGTTAAAGCTGTTAATCGCCAATTGTTTGATATCGTCATTTGATAGCGCTAGCGCCCGCTCAATGGCGACAAAGTTGTCATTCATATAGCCACCAAAATACGCCGGGTCATCTGAGTTCACCGTCACGCACACGCCTTGGTGCAGCATGATTTTGATATTGTGCTCGCTCATGTCTTGCACCACTTTTAGTTTAAGATTACTTAATGGACAAACCGTCAACGGCATTTGCTCCGCTATCAAGCGTTGCATGAGTTTATCATCTTCTGCCGAGCGCACACCATGATCGATACGATTGACCTTTAGCAAATCCAACGCTTCCCAAACATACGCGGGATCGCCTTCTTCGCCCGCATGCGCAACCGTCAAAAACCCAAGCGCACGCGCTTTGGCAAATACTCGTTCAAACTTGGCGGGCGGATTGCCCACTTCGCTAGAGTCAAGCCCCACGCCAATGATATTATCTTTAAAGGGCAAGGCCTGCTCAAGGGTGGCAAACGCGCTGTCTTCGCTCAAATGACGCAAAAAACACAAAATCCAATGCGAGGTGATACCCATTTTTGCTTTGGCATCTAAGCTTGCTTGATAAAGCCCTTGAAAACAGGTGGCAAAATCCACCCCCCGCTCAGTATGGGTCTGTGGGTCAAAGAAAATCTCCGTATGCACCACATTATCAGCCTGGCATTTTTCAAAATACGCCCACGCTAAATCATAAAAATCCTGCTGTTTGACCAAAACCTTTGCGCCGGCATAGTAAATATCTAAAAACGATTGTAAATTATGAAAATTGTAGGCATTTTTGACATCTTCAATGGTTTGGTAGGGTATATCGATTTGGTTGCGCTTAGCGATGGCAAACATCAGCTCCGGCTCAAACGTGCCTTCGATATGCACGTGTAGTTCGGCTTTGGGTAATTGATGAATCAGTTGTTGTGGCGTCAATGAGGCAGTCATGGCAAACTCGATAGCACAATGGCAAAGATAGGGTTAAAATCTTCCAAGAAAATTTCAACAATGAAAATTTCGAAAATAAAGCTCAATTATGGGGATGGATTGATAAAGATAAAGGTAATAGAGGCAAGCGGTTCAAACTTACAGGCTGTCATAACCTTGTATCTAAAAAAAGCAAACCCATATATAATAGCAAAATTTATTTTGAACACCTTTATTAACCGTCATCGTATTAAAAGTCATCGCACTTATTGATTTGAGCACTTTAGGAAAATCCTCGTATGTTAGGCAAAATGATAGGCAAGGTTATTGGCACCAAAAACGACCGTGAGCTTAAGCGAATGCGTAAGTTGGTCGACAAAATCAACGCCTTAGAACCCAAAATCCAGCCCCTCTCTGACGAAGCATTAAAACAGAAAACTGCGGAATTTAAAACCCAGTTTGAGCAGGGTACTAGCCTAGATACCATTTTACCTGAAGCCTTTGCGGTCTGTCGTGAAGCCTCAAGCCGTGTCCTTGGTATGCGTCACTACGATGTACAGCTCATCGGGGGTATCACCCTGCACGAAGGTAAAATCGCCGAGATGCGCACGGGTGAAGGTAAAACCTTGATGGCAACGCTTGCGATATATCTCAACGCCATTAGCGGTAAAGGCGTGCATGTCGTCACCGTCAATGACTACTTGGCAAGCCGTGATGCCGAACTAAACCGCCCGTTGTTTGACTTTTTGGGCTTGACTGTCGGCGTGATTTACTCACAGCAAGACCCGATGGAAAAGTTTGAGGCCTATGCCGCGGATATTACCTACGGTACCAACAACGAATACGGGTTTGACTACCTGCGCGACAATATGGTATTTCGCCTAGATGAGAAAAAACAGCGCGGACTCAACTATTGTATCATCGATGAGATTGACTCGATTTTGATTGATGAAGCGCGTACGCCGCTGATTATCTCGGGTCAAGCCGAAGACTCATCGGCTATGTACAGACTGATTGACACCATCATCCCGCGCCTCAAACGTTCAGAAACCGAAGAAGGCAACCGCGAAAACCGTGAGCAGGATTTTTGGATTGATGAAAAAAATCGTCAAATCGAAATCAGCGAAAAAGGCTACGAGAAAATCGAAAAATTCTTGGTGGAAAAAGGCGAGCTTGGCGAAAACGAGAGTCTATATAGCCCAACGCGCTTGCCACTACTAGCCCACGTCCAAGCCGCGATTCGTGCGCACCATTTATTTGTTAAAAACATTCACTATATCGTGCATGAAGGCGAAGTCATCATTGTCGATGAAAACACAGGGCGTACCATGCCAGGTCGCCGCTGGTCAGAAGGTTTGCACCAAGCGGTTGAAGCCAAAGAACAGGTTGAAATCCAAGCCGAAAACCAAACGCTCGCCACCACGACATTCCAAAATTATTTCCGTTTGTATGACAAACTCTCAGGCATGACGGGCACAGCGGATACTGAAGCCGCGGAGTTTAAACAAACTTACGATCTAGATGTGGTGATTATCCCAACTCACAAACCAATTCAGCGTATCGACCTTGATGACCAAATTTTCCTAAGTAAAATGGGCAAATATCAAGGCATCATCCGCGAAATCAAACGCATTCAAGAAAAACAGGCGCCAATTTTGGTGGGAACGGCAACCATTGAAGCCAGTGAAGTGCTTTCAGAGTTATTGACGCAAGAAGGCATTCAACATAACGTCCTTAATGCCAAACAGCATGAGCGTGAAGCCGATATTATCGCGCAAGCGGGTAGGCCTAATGCGGTCACTATTGCCACCAACATGGCAGGTCGCGGTACCGATATTATCTTGGGGGGTAACTGGCAAGCCGAGCTCGCCAAAATCGACAACGTCACCCCTGAAATGAAACAGCAAGCCCATGCTGAATGGCAAGTGCGAAACCAACAAGTGCTAGAGGCGGGTGGCTTACATATCATCGGTTCTGAGCGTCACGAATCGCGCCGTATTGATAACCAATTGCGCGGTCGTGCGGGTCGTCAAGGTGACCCGGGGGAGTCGCGTTTTTTCTTGTCGCTTGAAGATGACTTGATGCGGATTTTCGCTGGCGATCGCGTGGTGAATATGATGCGCGCCATGGGGCTAAAAGAAGACGAAGCCATTGAGCACAAAATGGTGTCACGCTCGATTGAAAACGCCCAACGCAAAGTGGAAAACCGCGACTTTGATGCCCGTAAGAGTCTACTTAAATACGATGATGTTGCCAACGAACAACGTAAGGTTATCTATAAACAGCGCGATGAACTGCTTGCCCAAAGTAATCTACAAGCAGGTATCGAAGCGATGCACTACGATGTGTACAATGCCTTGATTGACCAGTTCGTGCCACCCGGTTCGATTGATGACCAATGGGACATTGATGGGCTTGAAGACGAGCTTGAAAATGAGTTTCGTATTTATATGCCAATCAATGACTGGCTAGATGCCGATCGTCGTTTGGATGAAGAAGGTTTACGCCAAAAAATCATTGAGGCTGCGTTACTCAACTACCGCGCTCGCCGTGAGCAAATGGGTGAAGAAAATGCTGCCCAGCTTGAGCGTCACTTTATGCTATCTAGCCTAGATAAGCATTGGAAAGAACATCTAAACCAAATGGATCAACTGCGTAAAGGTATCCATTTGCGAGGCTATGCGCAAAAAAATCCTGAGCAAGAATATAAATCTGAATCTTTCTCATTGTTCCAAAGTATGCTCGGTGCTATCAAGTCTGAAACTGTGCAAGATTTAGCGCGCGTTCATATCCCAACGCCAGAAGAAATCGCTGAGCTTGAGCGCCAGCAACGTGAACAAGCCGAGATGATGCGTCTGCATTTTGAGCACCAGGAAATGAATGGCGTGACCGGTGAGCTGAGTGACGATGAAGACATGATTGCGCGTAACAGCCAGCAACGCACGCGAGCCACGTATTCATTTGGTCTAAGCGGCTCAGCCGCGGCAACCGCGAGTCCAGAGATGGCTGAAAATGGTGACAATCCATATGCCAACCTAGCGATTAGCCGAAATGCCCCTTGTCCATGTGGTTCAGGTTTAAAATACAAGCAATGCCATGGCAAAATTTAAGGTGACATCATTATCATCTTTGAATTAGCAACCTTGTTGATTGAACAATTTTTACTATATAGGCTATCAAGTACGTTGTCGGGTTGAGCGATTTATTGATAGTAGAGGAATACCCATGCAAAACACACTAGCAAAAATCACCATGCTGAGTTTAGTATCGGCGCTTACGTTGACAGCTTGTGATAAAAAGACTGACAGCACAGACAATGCCGCGGCAGCGTCAGCGGCAGAATCACAAGCCGTACCAATGTCAGCTGCGCCTGCCGATGAAAAAAATAGCGCCGCTGTGACCGAAGCCAATGCTAACGTGGATGCCGGTCCTGACGCTACCAGCGCCAGTGGCACCGCAGCGACCACTGTTGATGCGATGCCAGCGAGTAGTAATGAGGCAGACGCTACAGATGACGGCGGCGCCGATAATTCAGACATGGATAAGATTACGGAAAATGATACCGTGATTGATAATGCACCTGCCTCGCCCAATGCACCAAAAGCCAGCGATGATGCAGCGCCTGCCGTTGGTAACCAAAAGGTCGGTCAATAACAACTACACCCACAAAAAAAGCTGATACCCATCAGCTTTTTTTAACACTTCATCTAAACGCTGTTCAAACTAAATGCTGTTCAAATAATTATCAAAACGCACGATATCATTTGATAGGCTTAGGTTGGGCGATTGGTCGGCAAGAAAAGGCGCTGATTTGGGTCGTTTGACTACCACCATACCCTGTGGCGTTATTTGCGCTAACGCTGCTGACAATAATTGTTGTGATTGCGCAATCGACGGTGGGGTCGTCACAGTATGCAACATCTGCATATGTTTATTAACCGCCGATTTATAGCTATCAGCGGGAAACATCGGATCCAGATAGACACGGTCGACTTTTGGCAATTTAGCCAGCAACTCTATCGCGTCGCCATGATAAATCGTTATTCGACTCATCAATTTTTGCCAGTTGCGATGCTGCGCCATTTTTTGCTGCTCCAGTTGCAGTAGCAAAAACATGAGTGGCTGCTGTTCAAGCAAAGTCACACTGGCACCGGTACTTGCCAAGATTAGGCTATCATGCCCAAATCCTGCGGTTGCATCAATGACAGTCATGTTAGCTTGTAGCTGCATGGCTTTGAGTAGTAGTTCAGTTTTTTTGCCCGCTTTGACCACCCGCTGTTGTAGGTTTAGCCAATTTGGGCTGACTTTCATGCCCGCTGCGATGACAAAGACATCGCCTACCTCATCAATCAGCACACTGTTATCATCGACTGATTTCAGCCATTTTTGAGTTACTTTGCTAGTAATCTTTTGTGGTTGTAAATTGACGGATAAAGGGGTGAGTATGGTTTCAACGTTTGCCAAACGCTGCTCGCTTGGCAAAGTGTCAACATAATACAGTTGGATTGATTGATGAGATAGCATGGCGAATTAAATATAGCCCAACATGCCAGCGATGAGTACCAGTACGCCTACCACGATGCGCCACCAAGCAAAAATCGTAAAATCACGGGTACTGACCCAGTTAACCAACCATTTGATGAAAATCATAGCAAAAATAAATGAGACCACCACACCCACTGCCATGATGGTCCAGTCTTCAGCACTGGTCAAAATATGATGGTTTTTGGTCAGATCTAATAGGCCAGCACCTACTAATACAGGAATGCCTAAGAAGAAAGAATACTCTGCAGACGCCTTACGTGATACCCCCAAAAATAGGGAACCAATAATGGTAGACCCTGAGCGAGAAGTACCAGGAATCAAGGCAAGACATTGAATCAAACCAATGATAATCGCCGTTTTAATATCAATATCTTCCGCTTCGGCATATTTGACCGTATGTTTGTGTTGTTGGCGCTCTGCCCAAAAGATAATCAAACCACCGACAATCAATGAGATTGCCACCACGGTTGGGTTAAATAACGCCGCTTTTAACGCTTTATCAAACATCAAACCTATCAGCATAATCGGGATGGTGGAAATAATCAGCGAGATGCCCAATTGACGCGGGTTTTTACGCTCCGGATCTTTACCCGTAATAAGTCCCATCAAGGCACGCCATAGCCGTCCCCAGTACAAATAAATTACCGCTGAAATCGCACCTAGCTGAATGACGACGATAAACAAGTCGGCTTTGTCTTTGGTCCAAAAATTTAACAGGGAGTCGGCAAGAATTAAATGCCCGGTACTTGAAATCGGTAAAAATTCGGTAATGCCTTCAACCATGCCCATGATGATGGCTTTAAAAATCAAAATAAGATCCATAACGTATCCAACAATGTTAGTGATTAACAGTCAAAGGTAAAAATTTTTGCGCTTATAACAAGATAAAGGGTAGCGAGTCAAACTTAAGACAACATGAGTAGGCAATAAATTAAGCCTTTTGTTGTTCGGCTAGGGTTTTCCAAGCATTATTTCTTAAATAAACTGGCAACGCCAGATCAGCAGGGACGGATTGCTGCTGCTGATACAAGGCTAGCCCAAGTTTCGCAATGATAACCGCTGATGGGCGAATATCGGCAAAGATGGCCTGACCTAGCTGCGCATTGACCAAAGTCGCGCCATTACCTACTAAGGCTAAGTCTTTGTCTATCACACTGTCATAATCAAGCAACTGCTCAGTAGCACCTGCCACAAGCTGCATGATACCATCGCTCATGGCGTATTCACCGGCGTACACTTGGTTCATGCGCGCATCTGTCAGCGCCAATACGTGGGAGCGTTGATGTAGTTCAAATGCCGCTTGGGCGACAGTTTGCAGGCTTGATACCGGCAAACAGGGCACATCATGGGCAAAGGCGATGGCTTGCGCTACCGCCGTATTAATGCGTATGCCACTAAAAGCCCCGGGACCTCGATTAAAAGCAATCGCAGTCAGTTGTGACCAATCAATCGATGATGCTGTCATCAGCGCGTGTATCATCGGCAAAATTTGCTGGGTTTGTAGACGATTCCCCGTCAGAGTCTGTTCAGCGACCACATTACCTGCTAAATCCACGAATGCTACTGAGCATTGGTCAAACACACTTTCAAGTGCCAAAATCATAACAAATTGCCTTTACCGTTTGCAGTAATCATGCGCTTAAAGCACACAAATTTTGCCTAAAAAATTGCTTGGTATGATACCACTAAAAACAAATTTGAGCACAATTTAGTTAACAGGGATTTGGGTAAAAATGCCCTCAACCCCGTCAATAAAGTGCTATAATCCTCACTATTTCTAAGGGTTTAAAGACAGTTTATTGAGCCAAATAACGAACGGTTAACAATGGTTTGCAAAGTCACTCAGAGTTATTCAAAGTCACTTTGCTGGACAATTTTATAGCGTGTGTGATAGCGTTTTTTATCAGTAATTTAAGTTTTATTTATCGGTTAAATGGGTAGATAGGTTATGAGCGGTAAAATAATTTTTGATAATGGCAAGCATCAGTGCATTATGTTTAGTGATTTGGTAAAAGGCGACGGTATTCAGTCCAATCAATTTTTAATTTTGCACTCAGATGAAGAAACTGTCGGCGCTGTTATTGACCCAGGTGGTGATTTGACCTATACGCCGCTAACCCTCGCACTGCTCAAACATACGGATATCAGGCATATCCGCTATGTGATTGGCTCACACCAAGACCCCGATATCATTGCGTCATTGCCGCGTTGGCTATTGCATACCCAAGCCAATATCGTCATCTCAAGATTGTGGGAGCGTTTTTTACCGCATCTTAACTCCGCGTTTACTACTGACCGTCTGCAAGAAGGGTATCTTAAGCGCTTGATTGCGCTGCCAGATGAAGGCGCGGTGTTGCCTTTGGGAAAAACCCAGTTATTTGCTTTGCCTGCGCACTTTCTGCATTCAGAAGGTAATTTTCAGTTTTATGACCCCATCAGCAAAATTTTATTTTCAGGCGATATGGGGGCTTCGTTGCTCGGTGATGCGAATGTGCCAGTGGAAGATTTTGACGCGCATATTCCGACCATGCGAGGGTTTCATCAGCGCTACATGGTCAGTAATAAAGTCACCCGTTTTTGGGCAGATGCGGTTCGGCAGTTAGATGTCGAGATGATTGTGCCGCAGCATGGCAAATCTTTTGTTGGCAAAGCCATGATTAATCGCTTTTTGGATTGGATAGGCAATTTGCCTTGTGGGGTTGATTTGCTCACACAAGACGATTATGACTATGCAGGGCTGATTAATAGTGTTAAAGTTGACTGATTTGTTGTTTTAGTCGATGATGTCCTGTACTGTTACCCCTGTTTTTGAACAATTTGCCAACTCATACGATGCCGCCACGCCGATTCAATCGCAGGTGGCAGAGCACTTGGCGCAGCTCATTGTGCGTTACCATACCGGCGTAACCGATATGTGCGTGGTTGATGTGGGCTGTGGCACAGGAAAATTGACTCAGGCGGTGATGTCAAAGTTTTTACAAAACGCAGCGCTAGCTTCCGCTCAGTTATATGGCGTCGATACTGCTGCCAGTATGCTTGCAATTTGGCAACAGCGAGTCGAGCATCTTTTGTCGACGCCGCTGTCATCTACTCCAGTCTCGTCGCTACCAAATTCCCCAATGACGCTACACAGCCAAGCGCTCTGCGCCAATATGGCAAATATGGCATTGGCAAATCAATCAGCCGATTTGGTGATGAGTAGTTTTGCCCTTCATTGGACGTCGCCAAGCGTTATCGCAGAGCTTGGGCGCATCGTCAAAACCAAAGGTCAGCTGCATTTGGCGATTCCGGTGGCAGGTTCTTTTCATCAAGTCCGTCAGCGCTTTCCCAAGTTGCCTGTTTTTGATTTTTTACCCAGTCAAGCTTGGCTAGCGGCGATAGAGACCTTGCAGCAACAGCGTCAAGGCACGCTAATATATCACACCGAGCAATCGTTTGCTTTTTCTTATGACAATTTAAAAAGTCTGTTAAAAAATCTCAAGCAAATGGGCGGCGCCGTCTCTGGCAAAGACAGCATCGATACGGCGGTATTTAGACGCTATTTGCAAGACCAATCGCCGATTGGGCTGGATTACCAACTGCTGATGATTGGCTTACAGCTGTAAGTTTAAGGTAACAAATTTATCGACGATTTGGCTAACATTTAGCGTTACACTATTGCTTAGCGTGACACCAGTGCCTAGCGCTACGCTAGCGTCAACCTTCTACCTCTTTTTGATTAGTTTAATTAACAACTCTATGACTACACACACTCTGTCTTTTAAAGATAAGCTACAAGCCTATATTCACTTGACCCGCTTTGATAAGCCTGTGGGCATTGAGCTGGTGTTTTGGTCGACTTTATGGGCGGTGTTTTTGGCGGCAAAAGGGTTTGGGCAACTCCCCCCTTGGCATGTGGTGGCAATCTTTGCCACGGGTGCGGTGTTAATGCGAGCAGCAGGCTGTGCCATCAATGACTTTGCTGACAGAAAAGTCGATGGGCATGTGTCGCGAACCAAAGGTAGGCCGCTGGCGGATGGTCGCTTGACGGGTAAAGAAGCGGTTTGGACGTTTTTAATTTTATCTTGGGTGAGTGCAGCGCTATTAATATTTTTGCCTGTGCAGGTTTTTATTTGGTCATTTGGTGCAGTGGCGTTGGCGTTTATCTATCCGTTTATGAAACGTTTTACCCATTTACCGCAAGTATTCTTGGCAGCAGCTTTCGGCTGGGCGATTCCGATGGCGTATGTTGCGGTATCGCAAGTATTAACGGGGCAGACCGAGGTTGATATTTGGTGTTGGCTGCTGTTTTTCGGCTATATGTGCTGGACGGTGGCGTATGATACCCAATATGCAATGGCAGATCGTGAGGATGATTTAAAAATTGGGGTCAAATCCACCGCGATTTTATTTGGTAAACACGATGTATTGATAATTAGTCTACTTCAAGGGGTATTTTTGCTCAGTTTGGCGGGCGTGTTTTGGCATTATTTTGGTGCGCTTTCAGTATTGGCGCTGCTACCTATCGTTGCCATGTTTTACCGACAAAATAAACAATGTCTCACCTATGATCGCACGCTTTGCTTTAACGCATTTTTAGATAACGTGTGGGTAGGGCGCTATGTGTTTTTGCTAATCGTGATATTGAGTGTATCGGCACTTCGAGGGTAAACTGTGATAAACATAAAAAACGCCTAAATTTGATTATAGGCGTTTTTTTTGACTAGAACCATAATTTGACTATAGCCATAATTTGATAGGCAGATTGAGTCCAAGGCGGTTGTTCAGTTGGTTATTTTTCAGTGAAACAATCCGCTCAGCAAATAACCCCACCACCATAGGCAGCAGTTGGTGTTCCATCGCATGAACGCGCTGCTGTAACTGGTCAGCGCTTTCAGCCGCGTTGACGCAGGTCACCGCTTGGGCGATGACTTCCCCTGCATCGAGTTCGCTGGTTACCAGATGGACGCTGCAACCATGATAGCGCTCGCCAGATTGTAGCACGCGGGTATGGGTATCTAAGCCTTTATAATTGGGTAGCAGTGACGGGTGCAGATTTATCATCGGCACGTTTAATCCAGTGCTACTGGTGACACCATCAATAAACAGCGGCGTTAAAATCCGCATAAATCCTGCCAATACCACCAAATCAGGTTGCCACGCGCGCAATTCTTGCAGTGCCTGTTGCTCAAAACCGACACGGGTATATTTTTTGCCATTATCGTCACGCTCAATCACCGCGGTTGCAATATTGGCTTGCTGCTCATTGGCAAGGCGGATGCGCTCAAGCGCGTAGGCATCGGCTTTATTACTAATCACGCCCACGATTTGAATGTTCAATAGTTGCTGTAGCTGCTTATCAATTAATACTTGCAGGTTACTGCCACTGCCAGAGACGAGGACAGCAATTTTTAACGGGGTAGGGTTTGTCATGTTCAACTTCATAAGGATAGCAAAGCAATAGGTTGGAAAAACTAAGGTGCGTAAAAACGCACCTTTTAAATTAACTAAAGGGTAAATTGGCTCAAGGGTAAAATAGCCTAATAGTAAAGTAACCGATTGAGTCGCGGATAAAATTAGCGATAGGTTACCGCATCACCTGTTCTTTCAACGATTTCACCCAATTTCCATGCGGTTTCGCCTTGTTCATTGAGTAAGTCAATGGCTTGGTCTGCTTTATCTGCCGGTACCACGACGACAAAACCCACGCCGCAGTTGAAGGTGCGGTACATTTCCATCTGCTCGATATGACCTTTTTGCTGAAGCCATTGGAACACAGGCGGGAATGTCCAAGAACTCACATCAATTTGCGCCGCCAAATGGTCGGGCAATACGCGTGGTAGGTTCTCCGTCAAGCCGCCACCGGTGATATGTGCCATCGCATGCAAGCTTGCGTTGCCCAAGGTTTTTTGCAGGTGTCCAATGGCTTTGACATAGATTTTTGTCGGTGCCATCAACACGTCTTTTAATGCTTTGCCGTCTAATTGTTCAGTGGCAACATCGGCACCGCTGACTTCAATGACTTTACGCACCAGCGAATAACCATTTGAATGCACGCCGCTAGAGGCGATACCGATTAATACATCACTGTTGGCAACGTTTTTACCCGTGATAACTTCCGACTCTTCGACGACGCCCACACAAAAACCTGCCAAATCATAGTCGTCATCTTGGTACATACCCGGCATTTCAGCCGTCTCGCCACCGATGAGCGCGCAATTTGCCAATTTACAGCCGTCACCGATACCGGTAATAACCGTTGCCGCGGTATCGACGTCCAGTTTTCCTGTGGCGTAATAATCTAAGAAAAATAACGGCTCGGCGCCACAGACTAGCAGGTCATTGACACACATCGCTACCAAGTCTTGACCAATAGTGTCGTGCTGCTGCAGTTGTAAAGCCAGTTTGAGTTTGGTACCGACACCATCAGTCCCTGAGACCAATAAAGGGGATTTATAGCCTTGTGGAATACGGCACAAGGCACCAAATCCACCCAAACCACCGACTACTTCAGAGCGGCTAGTTGCTTTGGCAACTGATTTAATGCGCTGAACTAACGCTTCGCCAGCATCGATATCGACGCCAGCATCTTTATAACTTAACGAAGTGGGTTGTGTAGTCATGGTCTTCCTATCGCCAGAATCATTGGGAAAAGTAATACGCGCATTATACCCAAATTCCCATCAAAAAGAAAAATAATCCATCGCTTTCTAGCTGGCTAATATTGGGCTGTTTATCTTTCCTGACGCCTTCTAGCCCCACAAATGTGATAGGGCTTTATAACATAGCTTTGAATATTTGTATGAGTTGTGCAGTTTGCGCTATCTATTTTTGTCAAATTACCTAAAATTAGTCGAAAATACAACGATGGCAGTGACCGTCTTTTATTTAACTTTACCCTTATATTTTTGGCGTATTTGGCTTTTTTGAGGAACCTATGTACAACCCATTCCCTTATCGATTTACGAAAGATGTGTTTTTCAAACGGGTATTTATATCGCTGTTTTTGGTTGCAATAGGCTATATCATTTATCAATTACAATCGGTGATTTTGCCATTTTTGGTAGCATTTATTTTATCGTATGCGATTAATCCGTTGGTGCAAAAATTACAGGACAAGGCGCATATTCGCCGCTGGGTGGCGATTTTGCTGGTATATTTGTCCACTGCGCTGATGATTGGATTAATACTTTGGTGGCTCATTCCACTGGTGTGGGAGCAGTTACAATCGGCATGGAAGTATGTACCGACGGCAATTGACTATTATAACAATACGCTACGAGGCTGGGTGCGTTCTCACACGCCCATACGCTTGCCTGCCATGCAAGTACGTGATATGTCCAAAGGCTTGGTCGATTTTCTCAAAGAAAACTACAATATCACCGATGCCCGGTCATTTTTTACCAATTTAATGTTATCAGGCATGAATGTAATCAACGTGGCGGGCATTGTGGTGCTGGTGCCGATTTTGATGTTTTATTTTCTATATAATTGGGATGAGCGCTTGGTAAAAATGCGTCATATGATTCCCAACCGTTATATTCCATCGGTCTATCGTATCGCCAAAGAAAGTGATGAAGCATTGATGTCATTTATCAAAGGTCAGTTACTGGTAATGGTGCTGCTCGGTATGGTGTACGCGGTGCAACTGCAACTCATTGGACTTAAAGTCGGTCTTATTATAGGTATGATGGCGGGTATCGCAAGTTTTGTGCCTTATCTTGGCTTTACTCTTGGCTTTATTGCGGCGATTATTGCAGGGCTGTTTCAATTTGGCGTAGACTGGGTACATTTACTACTAATTATCGGTGCCTTTATGGTAGGGCAGGCGGTTGAAGGTTATATTCTGCAACCGTTATTGTTGGGTGATAAAATTGGTTTATCACCATTGTGGGTGATATTTGCGGTCCTTGCAGGGGCGGCACTGGCAGGCATTGCAGGTATGCTGATTGCTTTGCCGCTCGCCGCTGTGCTCAATGTGCTATTCAAACATGCGTATGACAGTTACCGTGAAACTGAGTTTTATAAAGGCGATGCCCAATATGGTTTATTTAAAGAAAAAAATCTGATGGACATCAAGCTTGAGGAGCAGCAAAAACAAATTAAGGAGCAAATAAAAAAAGAAAATACCAGTTGGATGACGCGGATAAAAAATATCTTCTAAAACAGCAAGATGTCATTCAAATGACTACAAGCGCGTAATTTTACCGTATAATAGCCGACTATGTGATAGGCGTTTTCTATCTGATAGGCGGCTATAGATACGCTCAATCAAGCATTTATTGTGGGTGGTATTTTAGTCCGCCTTATGTTAGATGCTTTTTTTATTTGCAATTTTCCCAATAAATGACGCGTCATTGATAGCCGATAGCGTCCTCATAGGTTTATTTATTGGTTTATCATCAGTTAGGTATCTTATGCAATCAAACAATTCTGTAAGCCCAGTAGCAGCCATGTCTGTCGCTAAATTAAATCCCCAATTATCAGCCCAACTATTAGAGAGTGACGTAGACATGCTTGATGATAAGGATTGGGATGATGATGCGTCAGACAGTGACGAGCAGCAAAGCTTGGTCGATGCTAAAGATAACAGCCAAGGCGATGACATCAAATCCGCGCGTTTTCGCAAGCTACAAAAAAAATTACGTAAGCTGGTCTCTTGGGCGATTCGTGACTACAACATGATTGAAGACGGTGATGTGGTCATGGTGTGTATTTCAGGCGGTAAAGACAGTTTTACCTTACTGGATATTTTATTGTTCTTAAAGAAAATAGCACCGATTCAGTTTGATGTGATTGCCGTCAATCTTGACCAAAAGCAACCTGACTATCCTGAAGATGTTTTGCCCAACTATCTGACCAAGCATGGCATTCCGTATTATATTTTAGAAAAAGACACCTATAGCGTGGTCAAGCAAATCGTACCAGAAGGTAAAACTTACTGTTCTGCGTGTTCACGTCTGCGCCGTGGTTCGTTATATGGATTTGCCAAACAAATCGGCGCAACCAAAGTCGCACTGGGTCATCACCGTGATGATATCATGGCGACGTTTTTCTTAAATTTATTTCACGGCGGTAGTCTCAAAGCGATGCCACCAAAACTGCTATCGGATGATGGGCAAAATATTTTGATTCGTCCGCTTGCGTATGTGGAAGAAAAAGACATTATCAAATATGCCAATTACAAGCAGTTTCCGATTATTCCTTGTAACCTGTGCGGCAGCCAAGAAAACCTACAACGGGCAATGATTAATGACATGCTACGCACATGGGATCAACAATACCCAAATCGCTTGGATTCGATATTCGGCGCGATGCAAAATGTCGCACCGTCACAGCTCGCTGACCGTGAGTTGTTTGACTTTGAAAATTTGCAGTTAAAGCGTGATGAGCATATCCGTGTATTTGAAGGGGAAAACATCCAAGCGGGGCAGATTGATGAGCAGCTTCAGCAAAAAGGGATGCCAACCGCACCTGATGTGCAAACCTTTGACCCCACCAAATCTCAAAAAAACAAAGCGCCTCAAAAATCCAACGCCAGCCAAAACGCTGAGAGCCAAAAAATACCGACAATCAATCCTTTGATTTGATAAACAAGCGGGTCAAGCACACGGCTATTTTGGTTGTTGTAATGAGTTAGGCTATTGAGGTGATAAGCGGTTGATTTAATAAGTTACTGGTTTAATAAAAAAGTTCGGTTAAATACACCCGAACTTCTTTTTTAGTTTTAATTTGTAAATTATTGTCATCACGCAGCGAGTTATATTGTTCAATGAGATTGCGCAACAAAATTTCACAACGAGTTGTCATGTTATTTTTTATCTTAGCTGCGATTATTTTTTTGAACCTATGGTCGCATCATTGCTAGGGGTAATAGGGCTAGGCGCTACAGGTTGGCTTGATGTAGGCTGATGGGTATCGCTGTATTTTGGGTAACGGTTGTTAGGTACACTCCGCGGATAATACGGACGTGACCTTCTATCTAAACCGCCCCAACCACCAAAACGACTACCGTAGAAGGGTGAGCCCCAAAATGGGTCGGTGTTGTACCACAGTTGATTTAGCCTTTGCTCACGTTGGTAGTTGAGATAACCTTCGTCATGCGCTTTTAACAAATCAAGCGTCATCGATTGTGGGCATACATCATTGTAGTCATAGCCTTCACGTCCCAACTGGTAAGCGCGTAGCGGTGTGCAATAACGTTTTAATCCTTCTTCACGACCTTGTCGCCACTGTTGCTGATCAGGCACAGTATTGGCTTTAGCGCATTGCTTGATATGCTTTTGAATATAATCTTGACTGCGACCCAGTAAACCATCTTGATAACCAATGGTTTGCCAATTGCTTTGTTGGCATTGAGTGGGTGTTAATCCGCCGCCTAAGGTGGCACAACCTGTCATCGAGGCAGTGACAGCAAACAGTCCAAGCATTTTTTTTGAGGTGGTTGCTGGGTGATAGGTCTCTATAAATGAAAGCATCGTCATGGTGGCACCTTTGAGGTTTACGGTCGCCATTAGTCAGTCAAAAACTGGCTAAACCGATCAAACCGTTAATGAATTGATATTTTTTAATTTAGCAGATTATTTATATAAAAGCATTTATCAATGGTTAAAATTTTGTTAGGCTACTTAATACAACCAAATGAATAGCGTCAAATTAACAGCGTCAAAATTTGGGTTAATGTGGTGATATTGCATTAATTTTTTATCAACAGGGTGAGGGTCATGCAAAAAATTTTAATCGCCAATCAAAAAGGGGGATGTGGTAAAACCTCGATTGCGGTAAGTCTAGCGGCGGCATTGGCAAACCAAGGCAAAACAGTGGCATTGGCAGATGCAGACCCCCAAAAATCAAGCCTACAGTGGCTAAAAATGCGCCCAGCGGACGTACCTGCCGTTATTGGTATTGACTGGCGCGATAGCAATGATATAGGTGATATCCCAAAAACCTTGGGTAAAAACGACTGGCTGATTATTGATGCCCCAGGTGCGTTATCAGGCACTAAAGCCGAGCAGCTGATTGCCGAATGCAAGGCGATTTTAATTCCTGTTTTACCTGCTTTTTTTGATATTGACAGTACCAAACGCTTTTTAAAAAGCCTAGAAGACATCAAACGTATCCGCAAAGGCAAAGTCGATATTTATCTGGTTGCCAATCGCGTGCGTAGTCAATTGATGCAGGACAATGAACCGACTGAAAAACTGATGGCGTATTTTGCTGATATCGGGCAGCAGCCACTGGCTTGGCTATCTGAGCGTAGTATTTATCAAGCCTTGGCAGAGCGCGGCTTGACGATTTTTGATAAAAGCCAAAAACCGTACCGCGACATTCAAGCCCAGTGGCAGCCGATTATGGATATGCTAGCTTCCGAGCCGCAGCCGACTGACAAAGTTGACGCCAAAGCCGAAAACAAAGCTGACACCAAAACTGAAGCAAAAACCTCATCTAAAAAATCCAAAAATAGCAGCTGGTACGAGTAATATAATCAATGGGAATATGGATAGCCATCGCCATCGGGGTGTTTATTGTCGGTAGTATCATGGGGTTAAAACCATCTGCTCGCGAGACCATGCGTGATAATCTGCGTATGGCAGCCAGACGCGTGGGCGTGCAGCCAAAACTGGTCGCATGCCCCGATTGGATTATCGGCGATACAGGCGAACGCGGTAAAGGCATGATGGCGCAATACGGCGTGGTGATTGAGGACGCGAAGATGCGCCCCTGTGATTATCAAGTGATTGAGGGCAAATGGCGACCCTTTACTGGGCATTATCCCGCTAATTTTGCGCTTGATAATCGGGACGTGGATTTACCGGCATCCATCGCAACAACCGTTAAAGGTTTAAGCTGTAAAGCCAATTTTTTGTGTATTTATTGGCAAGAAAATAGCCAACTGGGCATGAAATCAGAACTTGAAACCACCGAAAAAGACCTAATCATGTTAAAAAGTAAATTGCATGATTATGCCAAATTGGTGCAGAATAACTAACTTTTCGTATTTTAACTTACCCTTTTTAATGATTTTGTGAACCCAACATGAGTAAAACACCGACAGCGAGAAAATCAACCAAAACCACGGATACGGCTGATACAAAAGCAGACACCAAAGCTGCCGCGCCCAAATCAACAGCCACATCAAAAGCATCAAAAACAACGCCTAAAACGTCGGGGCAAGGCAAAGCCTTGGTGATTGTGGAATCCCCTGCCAAAGCCAAAACCATCAATAAGTATCTGGGAAATGATTTTATCGTTCGCTCTAGTGTGGGGCATGTGCGTGATTTACCTGTGTCGGGTTCTGGCGCAGCGAAAACCGATGATAAGTCGGATACCAAACTCACTAAAGAGCAAAAAGCGCAGCAAGCCTTGGTACGGCGTATGGGGATTGACCCCGAGCACGACTGGGTGGCACATTATGAAATTCTACCCAGCAAAGTTAAAGTGATTAAAGAATTAAAATCCCTTGCCAAAGACGCCAAAGAAATTTATCTTGCAACCGACTTGGATAGAGAAGGGGAAGCGATTGCCTGGCATCTTAAAGAAGTCATCGGTGGCAGTGATGACAAATACAGCCGTGTGGTATTTAACGAAATCACCAAAAACGCGATTCAAAATGCTTTTAAAAGCCCCACCAAGCTAAACTATGACCGTGTCAACGCGCAGCAAGCCAGACGATTTTTAGACCGTGTTGTTGGTTTCATGGTATCGCCATTGCTATGGCAAAAAGTAGCGCGGGGATTGTCGGCAGGGCGAGTACAATCTGTTGCCACGCGTCTAGTGGTGGAACGTGAACGTGAAATTCGCGCTTTTACCCCAGTGGAATATTGGGAAATCCACAGCAATACCCACAGTCAGCAAGCCAAACAAGAGACCATTCGCCTAGAAGCGGTAAAAAAAGCGGGCAAACCCCTGTCGCTAGAAAACGAAGCGCAGACCCATGCCGTTGTTGCATTGCTTGAGAAATCCGATTTTATCGTGGCGGATCGGGAAGAAAAACCCACCCAGTCAAAACCCGCTGCACCCTTTATCACCTCGACACTGCAACAAGCTGCAAGTACTCGCCTTGGTTTCCCTGTCAAAAAAACCATGATGCTGGCTCAGCGCCTGTATGAAGCAGGTCATATCACCTATATGCGTACTGACAGTACTTTTTTGTCAGCGGATGCACTTACCAGTGTGCGCGGTTTTATTGACAAGCAATACGGCGCAAAATATGTCCCAAAATCGCCCAATGTGTATGGCAACAAGCAAAACGCCCAAGAAGCGCACGAAGCGATTCGCCCCTCAGACGTTTTGGTGCAATCTGCCTCGCTAAAAGACATGGAGCGAGATGCCCAGCGCTTATATGAGCTGATTTGGCGCCAGTTTGTGGCGTGTCAGATGCCACCTGCGCAGTACCAATCCATGACGTTGATTGTCAACGCTGGTGAGATTGAGCTGAGAGCCAAAGGTCGCGTGATGACCTTTGATGGGTATACCAAAGTACAGCCCCCTGCCAAAAATGAAGACAATCTATTACCTGATGTAAAAATCGGGGAAAAATTGGTGGTCGATAGTATCGAGCCTACCCAACATTTTACCAAGCCACCGGCCCGCTATACTGAAGCGAGCTTAGTCAAAGAATTGGAAAAACGTGGGATTGGTCGTCCGTCCACGTATGCCGCTATCATCTCAACCATTCAAGAACGTGGTTATGTCAAGGTAGAAAACAAACGTTTATTCGCCGAAAAAATGGGTGATATCGTCACCGACAGATTGGTCAACAGCTTTCCACATTTGATGGATTATACTTTTACCGCAGGGCTTGAAGAAAACCTAGATGAAGTCGCTGAAGGTCAGCAAAACTGGAAAAAAGTGCTGGATGATTTTTATGGCGATTTTAAAGGCAAATTAGAGCGTGCCAAAGACGAAGACGGCATGAAGCCTAATGACCCAACCGATGTCCCAGATATTCATTGTGACTTATGTCAGCGCCCAATGCAGATCCGTACCGGTTCAACAGGGGTGTTTTTGGGTTGTACCGGCTATAATTTACCACCCAAAGAGCGTTGTAAAGGCACCAAAAATTTGATGCCTGTGGAAGCCTTTCATAGCCAAACCAGTAAAGAGAGCCAAAATCTCGGTGAGGACGACGCGGACAACAACGACGAGATACAAGCGCTACTTGAGAAAAAACGCTGCCCGAAATGCCATACCGCGATGGATGGGTATATCGTCGATGGCGGGTTAAAACTCCATGTCTGTGGTAACAATCCTGACTGTGATGGCTATCTATTAGAAAAAGGCGTCTTTGAAACCGCAGGCAATGACGATGTGCCTACCATACCTTGTGATAAATGCGATGGGCAAATGGTGCTCAAAACTGG